>NZ_BMAQ01000036.1 GCF_015472005.1 Insulibacter thermoxylanivorax
GTTCCGTTAGGATCTCGGCGAAGTGAGGCCTCATGTGAAATACCCAGCGAGATCCCACGCAAGATCCCACACAAGATCTCCATGGTGAGTATGCATCCACCAGCAAGATCTCCATGACGAATATATAAACCAAAAAGGTGCTGCCACGCTGCATGGTGACAGCACCTGATCTACGGCTTGGTTGCACAGTCGTGTTACATTTTGCGTTACAGTCGATTTACATCCGAGATACATCCGTGATACATCCGTGATACATCCGAGATACTTCCGTGATACAGCTGCGATACAGACACGATACAGCCGTGTCAAAGTTGCGTTACATCCGCACCTTCAAATGCGGATGGATTACCCGCAGCTTAGCGGTGTATCACCTCGATGCCTTCGGGAATGAAAAGGCTCAGCTGTGAATGGACGCGGCTGGGGAACCATCCTGCGTCCCGCCGGTCGATCGTGCCGATCATCACATACATCGTGGAGCCGACGGTGTTCGTCTCGAGCAGATCGACGTTCTCGAGAGCGAGCGGTTCCGCGGACCAGTATTGCAGCTGCCCAAGCAATTGCAGCTCTCGGGTGTCCGACTCGTAATGCTCCACATTGCTTAAGGAATGGACGATGATCTTCTCCACATGTTCCGGCACTCGTACAGGCTCGTGGCTCACATAGACGGAGCGCTGCATCATCTGCATGCCCCGCTGCATCTCATCATACAAACCAGTCGAGATGAACAGGGCCAGCACGATGCTGAGGGTGCTGATGATGCCGACGGTGAAGATACTGAACCAATCGTAGCGCACGCCGGTCTTCTCCGCATCGGCATATTTCAGGTAGAGCAGCACCTCGATGCCCAGCAGGATGAAGATCACCGGCCCGATCCAACTCAGGGCCTCATAGGCTTCGATCTGCGTCCAGAGGGAGGCGGCCAGGATGATACCCATCAGCAGGAGGGTCACACCTGTCGTAATCGATCCGACCCGCCACACCCTGCGATTTCCCCGCCTCTCATTCACTTGCACCTCGTTTATTGGCGTTTCATTCATAGGCGACTCATTCGCTCGCATCTCATTCATAGGTAACTCATTCACTCGCGTTTCTTTTATTCGCATCTCATTCATTGACGTATCATTCGCTCGCATCTCATTCATTCCGATCGTTCCTCCGTTCGTTCCCCTTTTTGGGTCGGCGATTCAGGCCATGTTGAATTCGGCATGTCAGACGCATCCTGAGCTTGCAGCACCATCTCAGGCGTACCTTGTTCGGGATCGGCCTTGCTGCCGAAGATGAGCCTCAAGCCGACGGCGATCATGATGAAGGATACGATGGCAACGGGAAGCATATACTTGATCTCCAGATAGACGCTGTACAGCTCCTTCGAATTTTCCGCCAACACCTTCGCTGCCAATTGATCGACGAGGTACAGCACGCCGAAGGTCAGCAGTGCGATGCCGATCCAGCGCTGATACCGGATGAATTGCGTGAGCACCGGCTCATCGCGGAGCACGCCGCGTTCATAGCGGCCGGCCTGATGCAGCGCATCGAAGAAGGCGAAGCACCAGAGCAGCGGGAGCAAGAAGAAGAACAGGGACAGCCGGAAATGATCCATGATATAGATGATCAGCAGAAAACCGGCCATCAGCTGCAGACCGCGCATCTGCAGGCCCAGGTAGAGATGCCCCAATCCCGGGAAGATCGAGAGCGCAAGGGCGAGCACCTTGTTCTTGCGGCCCGATCCGATCTGGGACTCCAGATCCTGAAAGAGCGAGCGGTCATCGATGGACTCACCGCGCTGCTTGGCGGACATGCAATGGGCAGCATCGAAGATACTGTAGATCCAAATCACCGGCAGCCCGAGCAGGAAGACCAGCAGGGCGCCGCTGTTTACCACTACGCTGAGGAAGATGATGACGGCTGCCAGGCCGACAAATGAGATCAAGAAGGTGATGCCCCGCTGCATGAGACCGATGCTCATATGGCCAAGCCCGGGGATCAGCGACAGCACGATGACGCGGGATCGCTCGCGCTGCTGCTCATAGGATGTGAGCGCCTCGGGCGAATGAAGATGACCGGGCGAGGGGGCAAAGGCTTTGCCGCTGACCAGAGAGATGATCATATCGAGCATATTGACAGCCCAGCTCAGGAATGAACAAGTGAGCAAGATCAATCCGATCTCGCTGTCAAGATCGCCCGCTGCCCAGATGAACAGCAGCAGCCCCAGAGGTCCGAAGAAAGCTCCTCCGTACAGCAGTCCGCGGATGGACCTGCCGAGATAGGCATGGCCTGCTCCGGGGATGAAGCTGAGGAAGAACGCGGTTAGTGGATTTTTGTTCATAGGGATTTCCTGCCTCTCCTTATTATTGTTGATCGAATCGATAAGCCTTTTATTGTTGATCGAATCGATAAGCCTTCAACCGATCCAGCCAATCGCCGGTTCGGTTCATCAGTTGTTCCGACCAGGATTCCTGCGAAGCAGGATTCAAGATCGTCGACGGATGCTGGGATGAACGCTGTTCGACAGCTGCACTCATCTCCAGCTCAGCAAGTTTCAACGCAACGTTCGAGAAAGCCCCGCTGATGAACAGGATGAGAGTGATCGAAGCGGCGACCGCATACTGCACAGATGTGCGCTGCAGCCAGCGAACACGGCGCCGAACGGGCTTCTTCCTGTCCGCATGAAGCTGGGAGATGACGCGCTCTTCGAGCCGATGCAGATCCTTTGCGGAAAGCTGCACCTGCGGACCAAGGAGCGGCTCCGCCTCCATCAGCTGCTGCAAACAGCGATCGCATGTAAGCAGATGCTCGTCGATGCATTTGCGCTCATCTTCGGACAGCTGTCCGAGGACATAGCGCTCCATCATCGTGCGCGTGATATGGGCATCCTTCATTCGAAATCCTCCCTCCTCCAGCGTCGTTTGATCCAGTTGCGGGCCCGGTACAGCCGTGATTCCACGCTCTTCTTCTCCAGTCCCGCAGCTTCAGCGATCTCTTCGTAAGATTTGTCTTCTATATAATAAGCAGCGATCACTTCGCGATAATTGGGCGGCAGTTGGTCGATCAGCGCATGGACCTGCTGCCGCTGCACCCTCTGGAGTGCTTCCTTCTCTGCATCCGGCGCCGCATCCTGCCCCTCGAGCAGTTCGCTGTCCTGAAACAGCTCCGGCCTGCGCATCTTCTTCCGCTTATAATCGATGGCGCGATGGACGGCGATGCGGGTGATCCATGTCTTCCATCCTTCCATCCTGTATTCCGGGAGGGAACGATAGATTTGGAGCAGCACCTCCTGGGTCACATCCTCCGCATCATGGGGCGACTGCAGCACGGCGAAGACGGTTCTGTATATGTATGGACCATAAGCCTGGACGAAAGGCCGAAAATGCTCGGGCCCGCCTTCCAGCACCGCTTGGATCCAATCTTTTTGCCCAATGTCCTGAATCTCGTTCCCCTCCTTTTCCACACCAATAGACGATGCGCATGGCAGTTAGCCCTGCACTTTTTGCTAAAATTTTTTTGGAGCCGAGTGCCATCCTCAGGAAATCGCTTGACGGATGATGCTGCCCATACATAGGATAGTAGATATTAAATGTGTAAGTAATCAGTAATATGGATAATGAGCAAACTCAGGGGGGATGGTACGATGTTCGGCAAACCGCTCGTGCTGATCTTCACCTCGGTGCTGCTGGGAGCAGCGGGACAAGTGCTGATGAAATTCGGCACGCTGCAGGTGCAGACGGTTCAAGGTGAACCTTTTCATCAATTGCTGTTCAAATATTTTACCAACCTGCCGATCCTCTGCGGCATGGGGATGTATGCGCTCTCGGCGATCACCTGGATCTTCGCGCTGTCGAAGGTGCAGTTGTCCTATGCCTATCCGATGGCCGCTGCCGGCTATGTGATCGTGGCGGCGGCATCGTATTTCCTGTTTGGAGATTCGCTCTCGCTCATGCGCATCGCGGGGCTCGCCGCCATCGTGATCGGCGTGATCCTCGTCGCACAGTCGTAGATTTCCAGGTGCGAAGCCGATGGATATCGTTGTGATTCCATGGTATTTGGTCTAGAATGAAATAGATTTTATACGGAATTCAGGTGGAGTCGAGCATGACAAGTCACAAAATATTAAAATCCGCCGCACTGCTGGCCGCGGTTACGCTGGCGGGGCGGATCGTCGGCCTGCTTCGCAACATCCTGCTAACCCATGAATTCGGCGTGGGGGCAGAGACGGATGCTTTCCTCTGGGCGATCACGATCCCGACGGCGATGTTGTCGATCATGACGGGCGTGATCAGCTCCGTGTTGATCCCCACATTGAAGGGATACGGCGGGCAGGACGGGACAAGCCGGCTGCGCCGGCAGGAGATCGTGCAGCGGACGCTGACCATCGTCTCTCTTGCGTGCATCATCATCGTCGCCCTCAGCCTCATCTTCGCCAAGCCGCTCGTTCGCGTGCTGGCACCGGGGTTTACCGGGGCGAAGTATGCGCTCGCTGTGGATCTCTTCGCGATCATGATGGTGTCGGTGTTTTTTATTGGGGTTGTATCGGTTTTCTCCAGTGTGTTAAATGCGCATCATGAGTTCTTCGCCCCCTCACTTGGGACGCTGCTCAGCGGCGCGGCGGTCATCGCAGCGATCTATCTCGTCGGTCATACCTGCGGCATGCGCGGCATCGCCTGGGGTGTGACGATCGGCTTCATCTTATATGCCTTCTATCTGCTGCCGCCGGTCCGGCGCAAGCAGTACAAGCTTCGGCCGGATTTCCGCTGGCGGGACGACCGCGACCTGCGCAGCATGGGCGAGCGATTCGCGCCGCTCTTGATCGGCTCCGTCGTCTCGCAGTCCTATCTCATCCTGGAGAAGGTGCTGGCATCGGGCTTGGGCGATCAGAAGATCACCACCTTGGGGCTGGCGAACGGGATCGTACAGGTGCCGATCGGCCTGTTTGCCGGGGCGCTTGCGGTGCCGCTTTTCCCCTTGTTGTCGGAATACGTGAAGCAACAGCGGATGGAGGATATGAAGGGCGTTCTCGCCAAGGGTTTCTTATATCAATATCATATCCTGGCACCGGCTACGGTCGGGCTCATCCTGCTGGCGGAGGAATTCGTCCGCATCTTCTATGCCCATGGGGGGAATTTCACCGATGAAGCGGTGCAGCTGACGAGCTGGGCGACCTTATGGTTTGCGCTGTGCATGGTCGGATGGGCGGGAAGAGACCTGCTCACCCGGGCATTCTATGCCCTTGAGGACACGCGCACGCCGGTGATCACCGGAGCGCTGTCACTGGGACTGTATGTGGTGCTGGGCCTCCTCTTCATCCCTTGGCTGGATCATGGGGGATTGGCGCTGGCTTTTTCGGTTGTGACCTATGTGAATATGTTCCTCTTAACCTGGGTGCTGAGGCGCCGGGTGGGGAAGTTGTTTCGGCGGGAGTTTTATCTGTCGCTCTTGAAGGGGGCGGCCGCGGCTCTGGTAATGGGCGGCGTGTTGATTGTACTGCGTGAGGTGACGGGCGGCTGGCCGCTGATCGTGATGCTCCTTACGGTGATCGCCGTCTGCGCTGCGGTGTACGGCGGGATGCTGCTGCTCCTGCGCGAACCGATCTTTCGTGAATTGGTGGATCAACTCATCGGACGGTTAAGACGCAGAGGGTGAACAGATGATATAGGTAGTAATATAGGCAGCTGATTGGCAAGGGCAAGCTGTTTGGCAAGATACTTTGCAGCCATGTTCGTGAATTTTGCGGATCAATTGCAAGAAGCATGATCCAGATCAGCAAGACAGTTGGCAGGAAAGGAGCGAGGAGCGGGTGAAGTCTAGCTTGCGTGTGATCCATGTGATCGGCGGCGGAGAGTTCGGCGGTGCGGAGCAGCATATCATCGAGCTGATGTCCCTCATGCCGAAGGAAGGCGTGCGGGGCAAGGTTGTCTGCTTCTATGAAGCGGGTTTGTCGCAGACGCTTAGGGAACGCGGCTTAGAAGTGGAAGTGCTGAAGTATGGGCGCTTCGATGTGCGGCTGACGGCGGGTCTCAGGCGGGTGTTCGAGCGTGAGCAGCCGGATATCATCCATACGCACGGGGTGAAGGCGAATTTCTTCGCGCGTCTCGCTGCGCGGAAGATGGATCATATCCCGCTGATCACGACGGTGCACAGCATCCTTCGCTACGATTATGAGAACCGTGCCGCCTACGGCTTCGCACGGCTGATGGAGACGAGTACGCGCCGCTATAACAGCCATTTCATCGCGGTATCCAATGCGCTGCGCCGTTCGCTGATCGACGAGGGCATCCCGCCGGAGCTGGTGACGGCGGTGCATCACGGCATCGATGTCGCGGAATTTACGCCGGTTGCCACGGATGAACACGCCGCCCGCCGTGCTGAGCTGCGCGCGGCTTGGGGCGTGCCGAAGGATGCCTATGTGATCGGCAGCGTCGGCCGGCTGGTGCGGATCAAGGGCGTCGACTATGCGATCCGTGCGATGCCGGATATCCTAAGAGCGAATGCCAAGGCTCACCTCGTCATCATCGGCAGCGGTCCGGAGGAGGCGGCGCTTAAGCAGCTGGCGGCGCAGCTCGGCGTGACGCGGCACGTCACCTTCGCCGGCTTCCGCCGCGATATCGCCGACTGCATGCGGGCCTTCGATTGCTTCGTCAGCGCTTCGCTCTCGGAAGGGCTGGGACTGAATGTCCTCGAGGCGATGGCCAGCGGGCTGCCGGCGATCGTCACCGGTGTCGGCGGGATCCTAGACTTCACGGAGCATGAAGTGAATGGGCTGATCATCGAGCCGTGCTCGAGCGAGCAGTTGGCAGAAGCGGTGATTCGCTTGATGGAGGAGCCGGAGACGGCTGCCCGGCTGGCGGGAACGGCGCGGCGGCGCGTCGTCAGTGAATTCTCTCTCGAGCGCATGGGGCAGCGGACGGCGGCGATCTATCGCAGGCTGCTGCGCATCGCCGGCGAGATCCGCGATGCCGCCGGCAAGCCCGATGCGAAGAAATTGGTCATCTCGGGATATTACGGCTACGGCAACAGCGGGGATGAGGCGGTATTAAGCTCGATCCTGCAGGCGCTGCGGAACGAAGCGGAGAAGCAGCAAGTGAACATCGTGCCGACGGTGCTTTCCGTGAATCCGCGGGCGACGGAGCAGATGCACGGCGTACGGGCGATCTCGCGCATGAATCTGCTCGGCATCGTGCGGGAGCTCAGGAGGAGCGACGGACTGGTGAGCGGCGGCGGCAGCTTGCTGCAGGATATCACGGGGCGCATGACGATCCCGTACTATCTCAGCATCATCAAGTTTGCACAATGGTTCGGCAAGCCGACGTTCATCTACGCGCAGGGCGTCGGACCGATTCAGACGAAGTCCTTCTATCCGTTCATTCGATATATCTACAGCCGGAGCCAGTATATCTCTGTTCGTGACCAGGAGTCGCGGGAACTGCTGTGGGAGATCGGCATCGATCCGCAGCGCATCGACGTTGTGAGCGATCCGGTGATGGGCCTGGAAGCGGAGGTGCGGCAAGGCGAGGATGCGGCCGGCGGCTTGCAGCATCTGGCGGAGAGCGGGCACTGGGCCGAGTCGGATCGCGGGGCGCCGGCGGATGATGCGGCAGAGATCGCAGAGGTAAACGATGAGGTAACCGAAGAAGTAACCGAAGAAGTAACCGAAGAGGTAACTGTAAAAGTAACCACAGAAGTAACCACAGAAGTAACCACAGAAGTAACCGCAGAGGCAATCGCAGAGGCAATCGCAGAGACAGCAGAGCATTATACCAATGGCAAAGCAGAGGTTATCATTCCAAATGCCAACGAGAGCCCGTGGCTCGGCGTAAGGATCGGTTCATCCGTGGACGCGGCGGGCAAGCCGGATAAGTCTGATAGGCCGGATAAACCGGATAAAGAGGACAGACCAAACAAACCCCTGCTCATCGGAGTATCCGTGCGCTTCTGGCACCCTTATCGGGAGGAGCTGAACCGGCTTGCGATCGCGCTGGGTCAGATTCTGGACAGCGACCCGCATGTACGGATTCGCTTCTTGCCGTTCTATCTGCCGAATGATGTGAAAGCTTCATACCATGTGATGAATCAGATGAGCGCGGAACATCTCCGGCGCGTGGATATCTATACGGAAGCCGTCTATCCGCAGGACATGCTGGAACAGGTGGCAGCCTGCGACCTGCTCATCGGCATGCGTCTGCACTCACTGATCTATGCGGCTTCCCATGAGGTGCCGCTGGTCGGCATCTCCTACGATCCGAAGATCGATCACTTCCTGCATCAGCTCGGGATGAGCGCGGCGGGATCTACGGATGAGCTGCACCCGCATCTTGTGGCGCGGGAGGCGCTGAAACTGCTGCAGAACAGGGAGCAATGGAAGCTGGGCAAAAGGGCGTACATCGAGGAGATCAAAAACAAAGCGCTGCGGCCGGCGCAACAAATCACGGCATACTTACGTAAATAAAGGAGGAGGATGAAAATCGTGGATGTTCCTTTCATCAAGCTGTTCGATATCCCCATCTCAGCGATGGGATTCATCGAGACAGCGAATTACATGGAGCACATGATCGAGCGCAAACGGCCGCAGCAAGTGGTTACGATCAATCCGATCATGATCATGGAAGGGCTGAAGAATCCGGATTTTCGCCGTGTCCTTGAAGAAGCGGATCTGAACGTTCCCGACGGCGCCGGCGTCGTCTGGGCTTCGAAGGTGGTGAAGCGGCCGGTGACGGAACGGGTGGCGGGCATCGATCTCATGCTGGAGATGCTGGCCCGCGCGGAGCGGAATCGCTACCGTGTCTTCCTGCTTGGAGCAGACCGTGATACAATTGTATTAGCGGTTGCCAAGATCCGGGAGCGGTATCCAAACATCGAGATCGTCGGCTATCGCAATGGCTACTTCCAAGAGGAGCAGGATGAGGAAGTGATCGCCCAGATCCGCGAAGCGAATCCGGATCTCTTGTTCGTAGGGCGTTCGCTGTATACTCAAGAGCCATGGATCGCAAAGTATAAGGACAAGCTTCAAGTGCCGGTGATGATGGGCGTCGGCGGCAGTTTCGATGTGATCGCCGGGAAGCTGAAGAGGGCGCCGGCGGTCATGCAGAAGATGCATCTGGAATGGTTGTATCGTTTGATCCAGGAGCCGAAGCGGATCGGCCGGATGACCGCTCTGCCGAAGTTCATGTGGACGGTGCTCCGCCATCGCAAGAGCATCTGATGGGACGAGCGGTATATATATGAGTAAATAACCATTGTAAACAGCAGAATATATAACAGTACAGTGCGAAAAGCAGTTTATCCGTTGAAGTGTGTAACGGCTGAAGTGTGTAACGGCGTATCGATCAGGATGTATCACGAAGTATCTAGCGCAGCGGAATGAATGAAGCATGAGATGAAGTTTGCAGCGGCTGTTCATGAAGGAAGTTCGATGCTGTCGGGCTGTGTAATTGATGGTCATAGATGGATGTGGATGGACATTGATGTCGTTGGCTGTTGTTGAAGGTCACGCATGAAGGGAACTCGCTGTTGTGAAGGTATGGCCAAACGCACCTAAAAATGATGCTGGTCAATCTCTGGTCGAACCCTTATAATAATTGCGGTGCTGTTCGGCACAGAGATCGAGAGGGAGAGATAACCCTATGTGGACTTTATATGCTGTAGGTTTCATATGCGCTTTGGTTATCGCACTAATCGTAACACCTCTGATTAAGCGACTCGCGTTCCTCATCGGAGCGATCGATAAACCCAACGAACGCAAGGTACATACGAGGATCATGCCGCGGCTTGGAGGGCTGGCGATCTACCTGGCGTTCGCTGCCGGGATCTTCATCGTCTATCCAGCGATCAGCGGCATCGATACCAAGCTCGTATGGGGCTTGATGCTCGGAGGTACGATCATCGTCATCACCGGCGCGCTGGATGACCGGTTTGATCTATCGCCGAGATGGAAACTGCTCGGCCAGATCGCCGCAGCCGTCGCGGTCATATCCTTTGGACTGGACATCGAGATGGTGCATCTGCCCTTCGTAGAGACGGAAGTGAGCCTCGGATGGCTCAGCTATCCGATCACCCTGCTGTGGATCGTCGGGATCTCCAATGCGATCAACTTGATCGACGGCCTCGACGGCCTCGCCAGCGGGGTATCGGGGATCGCAACGGCTTCGATCCTCGTGTTGTCCTTGATGATGGGGAATATCACCGTCGCCTTGCTTTGTTCGGTATTGCTCGGTGCGATCATCGGTTTTATGTTCTTTAATTTCTATCCCGCGAAGATCTTCATGGGGGATTCCGGGGCGCTGTTCCTCGGCTTCAGCCTGGCAACCTTGTCCATCTTGGAGTTCAAGCAGGCGGCCCTCGTCACGTTCATCGTGCCGATCTTCATCCTCGGCGTACCGCTGTCGGATACGTTCTTCGCGATCATTCGCCGCTGGGTGAACAAGAAGCCGATCTCCGTGGCAGACAAGAACCATCTGCATCATTGTCTGCTCAGACTCGGCTTCAGCCATCGCACAACGGTGCTCATCATCTACGCGCTGGCGGCCTTCTTCGGCGTGACAGCGATTGTGCTGTCCCATGCCGGCATCTGGGTGACGATCATCGTCACCGCTTTGGTGCTGTTCATGATCACAGTCGGTGCCGAAGCGATCGGCATCATCAACCGCCGCCGCAAACCGATCTTAAGCATGCTGCGCAAGATCGGCTTGAAATTTCGCATCTTGGATCCGCGGGAGGATCATTGAGGCAGATTGAATATGTAGAGACAACAAGGCTCCTTACAGGGGCCTTTCTTAGTTTACATGGATTCGGCGCTGCAAGTTGACGATGGGCATACGGCTTGGATAGTATTAGATATATGTCGAATTATAGAATTTCATTAGTTAAGGCTGGTATGAGTCGAATGGACGTGGATATCGATGCTGTTTAATAGCTATGTCTATATTCTTGCCTTTTTGCCGATCAGTCTGATCATCTACTGGCTGCTGGTCCGCCTCCGTTATGTGACTGCGGCTAAGCTGTGGTTGGTGGCGGCTTCTTTTTATTTTTACGGATGGTGGGATGTGCGGTATGTGCCGCTGCTCGCGGCATCGGTGCTGTTCAACTACGGTGCGGGCAGGTGGCTGGCAAGCAGCGGACAAGCTGCGAGCGGGCAAGCTGCGCAGCCTGACAGCAGCAAGCGTCGCCGAACTTCACAGGGGACAAGGCGGCTTGTCCTGGGCCTGGCGATTGCGGCGAATATCGCTTTGCTTGGTGTTTTTAAGTATACGGACTTCTTCATCGAAAATCTGAACGCGCTGCTGCAGACGAATTGGCAGCTGCTGGGCATCATCCTGCCCATCGGCATCAGCTTCTATACGTTCAGCCAGATCACGTACCTGGTGGACAGCTACAAAGGGGAAGTGCGGGAGAACAGCTTGCTCAACTATTCGCTGTTCGTTACCTTCTTCCCGCAGCTGATCGCCGGTCCGATCCTGCACCATCGCGAGATGATGCCGCAATTTGCTGATCCGGCCAACTATCGGGTGAATATGCGCAACATGGCGCTGGGCGTCACAGTGTTCATCACGGGCCTCGTGAAGAAGGTCGTGATCGCCGATACTTTGGCGCCCTTCGCCAATTACGGCTTCGATCAGGCAACGTCGTTAACGCTGCTCGAAGCATGGGCAACATCGCTGTCCTATACGTTCCAGCTTTATTTTGACTTCAGCGGCTATTCGGACATGGCGATCGGTGCGGCTTTGCTGTTTAATATCAAACTTCCGTTCAACTTCAACTCTCCATACAAATCGCTGAATATCCAGGTGTTCTGGCGGCGCTGGCATATGACGCTGGGACGCTTCCTGATGAACTATATCTACATCCCGCTGGGCGGCAATCGCCGCGGCAAGCTGCGGACATATCGCAACCTGATGATCACGTTCCTGATCGGCGGGTTCTGGCATGGTGCGGGCTGGACCTTCATCTTCTGGGGCTTCCTGCACGGCGCTGCGCTGATCGTCCACCGCATCTGGAAGGAATTCAATATCAAACTGCCGAAGCTCGTGTCCTGGCTGCTCACTTTTTTGTTCGTGAACATCAGCTGGGTGTTCTTCCGGGCGACGGAGTGGGAGGATGCGCTGAAGGTGCTGCGGGGAATGGTGAATTTCGAGAGCATCGGGCTCGGCACGGCGGGGCTGAAGGAAATCCTGCTGCTGGCGGCCGCCTTCCTCATCGCCGTCGCGCTGTGCAATACGAATGAACTGCAGGAGCGGTTCCGGCCGAACTTCGTCCTTGCAGGAGCCGTGGCCGCAGGTGCGGTGCTGGCATTGATCCAGATGAATAAGATTACAGAATTTCTGTACTTTAACTTCTGATAGATGAACGGGGAGAATCTCGCATGAATGACAAGGCGGCTGCAAATCGATCCATGATCGCATATCGGCGGTACTTGCTGTTCGTCGCAGGCTTCGCCTTGCTGATCTCGGCCGGCGTATGCGTGCTCAACTACATCGTCGATCCGCTCCAGTATTATCGGCAGGCGAGCTGGTATGCCCCGATCTTCTCCGAAGAACAGCGGTACCAGAACCCGGGGCTGGCGCGCAATTGGGAGTACAATACAATCATCCTCGGCACATCGATGACGGAGAACTTCGTACCCTCCCATGTGGATGCGGTGTTCGGCGGGGGGACGAAGACGATGAAGCTGTCGATCTCCGGTTCTTCGCTCTATGAGGAGCGGCTGGCCGGCGAAGTGGCGCTGCGCACCGGACAGGTGGAACGCATCATCTGGGGGCTGGACTACGCTTCCTTCCGCGGCGGCAAGGAGCTGCTGCATGAGGAGTACGGGCCCTATCCGAAATATCTGTATGACACGAATCCGTGGAATGATATCCAGTATCTGTTCAACATCTCAACGCTGGAGGATTCGCTGCGGGTGCTGAAGCGCAAGTTCACGAATACGGAGCAGCCGCCGATCCCGCTGGACCGCTTGAACCACTGGCAGCAGAAGTATAACTATGCCTTTAACCTGAACTATGTATACAATCACTATTATCAAGCGTTAGATGCGGATCTGAAGCTGGCGGCGGAGGGCGAGCGGGATATTCTCGAGGATGCCCAGGAGAGCTTTGATCATAATGTGCTCCGGATCGTGGAGCAGCATCCGGAGATTGAGTATCATTTCTTCTATCCGCCATACAGCATCCTGCGTTTCCAGCTGTGGTATGATCATCAGCCGGAGCGATTCTATAACCAGATGAAGATTAAGGAATATATCTATGAGAAACTGGCGGCTTATCCGAATGTACATATTCACGACTTTCAGAGCGAGAGCGAGATCACGCATAACCTAACGTATTACAAGGATGTGTCGCACTATTCGGATAAAATCAACGCTTATATGATCGAACAGATGAAGGCGGGGACGTATGAGATGAAATCGCTGGACGATGTCCGCCGCATGAATGAGGCTTTGCTCAGGCAGGTGGAGACGTATGTGCCGGAGATCCCGCCGCGGGAAGATCTGGCGCGGTAGTGTAAGCCTGCTCGATGATGGTGTGTCGATGGGATGATGATGCTGCATTGATAGTGCGATGTTGTTGTGATGTCGTGTGATGTTCGTGTGATGCGAATAGGAAGCGGCAGAGCTGTTGGTATAAGGGGAGACGAAATCCATGGCTGTGAAGCCAAGTTGGGCGGCAGGACTAAAGGGCTATTTCGACAGAAACGGTCCTTTTCTTATAAATTTTTGTTGGTTGGAAGCCGATATTTCTTAGAGAATAAGAATCTTTGCTTTCATTCATGAAACAGTGTTTAAAGATTCCCCATCATGGGTTTGGAGGAGGAGATAGATCCGTGAAACGGAACATGGCGAACACAGATCAGACGAAGAGTTGGGGTTCTGTATGGAAACGGATGGGCATCGTCCTGTTGGCAGCCCTTATGGTATTGAGTTTGGTGCCGCCGGCGGGCGTGCTGGCTGCTGCTTCGATTAGTATTAATAACATTTATACGGCCAAGGATAATGAATTAGATGAGAAAGCAGTCACACAAGTCTCGGTAAATACGATTACACTGACTGCTTATATCACGGGTATCAATCCTGATCAGTATTCGAATCTGTTCTATGAGATAACCAATGTTGATTCAGGTGTTACGCGCACCGTCAAGACAGCAGGTCCTGCTGTTAGTGATGACGGCCATATGGTCACCTTCTCGGAAGTGGAACTAACAGAGGGGCTGAACCGAATCGTCGTGAAGTTGGACGGAACCTCCGTTATCAGTTCCGTGCCTGGTTGGGTATTCTTTGCGCCAACGGTTCGGATCGAGGAGTTTAAAGTTGATGGAGTACATTGGGATGAGGATAAGATCTATCCGGATAATCCCGCTATGTCTACGATTATCGATATCACCGCCAATGTATATAATGCTAGGAATGTCTCTGTTTATAAGTATGGAGACGCACAAGAGGTTCGGTTGTATCCGTATATGAACCAATTCAACTTGTATGCAGATATGAGAGGCGGTTGGGCTAATGCGGATATCGCTTTGAATCCAGGCGATAATATCTTGACATTTAATGCGAGCAACTATACTTACAGTTATCAAATAGAGAAAAATTTGATCTATGATAACGGCGATCCATTCGCTTTCGGGGTCAAGATCAAAGAAACCGGAGACAAGCTGATCAAGAATCCTTCCATTGATACAGATGATCTGACGAATGGCAATAAGATCACGCTTGTTGGTAAACTGAAGGTTGATCTCGAAGGGATATTGCCGAAGTATACGAAGGTTGATGTTGTTATTAATGGAGATACACAACAAACACATACGCTGAATTGGGATTCAACGGATCTTAGTGATCCGGACCCCGAACTGAGCAAGCCGGGCAGATATGAAGTGCGCGGCTTCGAATTGGAGGTAGATGTTACCGGCGGGGGCGTCTACACGGTTGATTTCGTGTTCCACGGTGAGACGAATGTTACCCAATCGAACTTGATGTTCACGTATTATGATCTTGATCAACCGTATGTAAAATATTTAGCCCGCGCAGTTGATGAGTCCGATACTACAGGCACGATCATCAGCGATACAGGTGTAACTAATATCACCAAACAGCCGACTATATTCTATATCTATGCTGATGATAAGACGGATGGTGTCGCCGTATATCTAAATGAGATCAAAGCAGCTAATCGGGTCCATATAACGAACGAAGTGATAGAAGAGATCTCTTCGGAAAACGGCAATTTGCGCAAATTTAAATATGAAATGCAAAATGTCCTGAACGGCGTCCATACGTTAATCGTTGTGCCGATCAAGGAAGGTATTGAATTTAATTTTGGTAAGAAGTCCTACAACATCCATGTCAGCAGCGTGCCATATGTTGTTCCCGATAACTTCTATAACGGGAAAGTGGTTAACTCGCTAACCGCTTTTCAATGTACCACAGAGAATAATCAATATTGTCTCGAAGGGCAGATCGTCAACATACCGAATATCGGGGATTTCAACCCGGGAGATCCGGCCAAGAGATATGTAGAAGTTTTCTTGAACAACGTGAATATCACTAGTTGGTTAACTGTTGATAACGAAGGTTTCTTCAAGCTGGCGATCTCGAATGAAGAATCTGCTGTTAACAAGCTGCAAGAGGGAAGCAATATATTATCTTTTAGACTTTACACGGAACAGAACGGCGCATTACGCCTGCTGACAACGGCTACTTATGAAATCTTCCTGTTTAGCAGCAACGCGCCATCGATCGTCAAGATTGGAGTCAAAGATGATGATGACAATCCTAAGTTCAGATTAGGCACCGGCAGCACAGGCATACACTACTTTACAACTGAGAATTCGGTGCAATTTATCGGTGAAACAGCCAATATTACTGATATCAAATTGAATGTTTACCGTACGAAAGAGAACGGGGAATCCGAGCAATGGTATGATCATTTCGCCCAAGTAGGCAATGCTTTTGAAAGGCAAGCTGATTCCAATCAAAGCTTATTTAATGCCAGCAGAGTAAGCGGCACGGGCTTTGAAACAACGTCGATTCAATTGTCTGCTCGCGGCGATACGATCTTCGAATTCATCGTTACGAACAGCACGGGTATACTCGTCGTTCAAACAGTGACCATCACGAAAGAAACGGTTCCTTATGAGATCATCTACCCGCGCACTTATACGAACGAGAAGGGGTTGCCGCAAGCCAACATCAACAGCAACTATGTGGAGATTGAGATTAGAGCGGAATACGCCGATGCTGTTATATACGATGGGCAGCCGGCCAAGAGACGTTCTAACAATAGAAATGACAAAGGATATCATAACTTCTATTTTGAAGTTCAAGACTTGCGGTCGGGCAGAGCCCAACAGATCAAATTCACTGTAGTGAGAGGCGAGGAGAGCATTCCCGGTACGATCGTCATCAATTACGTGAGTCAACCGATCGTTGGGGCGAAGTTTAAGTCCGAACTGAAGAACCGAATCAAGGTCTTCGAGGACATGATCGATCTGAGATTCCAACGAAACACAAGTTTCCAAAGACAAGAACCGTTGTATGACAATGAAACCAAAACATCGAATCAATATTTGTCCGATGATCGCCAAATCGTATTCGGCATAGCGGATACGAATACCGGTATCATTGATCAAGACAAAGAAAGTGATGACTATCTAGGCGGACTGGTGAGACTCCGCAACCGCGACAGCAACTTCCAACCGGTGAGTCCGCTGTTCTGGATCGATGTGGGTACCATTGAACCGGTTACTGATCTTAAGGAAGCCTTGACTGGCAGCGGACGTTTGCCATACGAAGGGAAGTATTTCTATCTGCGGAATGCTCAAGAAGTTGTCGTGCCGACAAAACGTGCAGAGCTCACATTCAAGTATGATCCGGCCATCGTCAGGGAAGCTTGGCGGTATGTGACCGTGTTCCAATACGATATATATGAAGACAGTGATGGAATTACGGTAGCCGGTTGGAGAAATATCGGAGGAGTGGTCAATCCGAAGAATAACACGATCACGGTGAATGTTGATCGCTTCGGATTCTTCCAGGTCATGTATATGACGCAGAGTTTCGAAGACGTCGTGTCCCACGACTGGGCGAAGAACGACATCGAGACCCTGTATTCCAAAGGCATCATGGGAGCCCGCAACAACTCCAGACTATTCAGACCAAGTGAAGCGATCACCCGCGGCGAATTCGTCACGATGCTGGTGAAGATCTTCGACCTTCCGCTCAATTACAAAGGTACGCTGACCTTCGTGGATGCGACGAACAACCGCGACAGTGACGGGCTGTGGGATTATCGCTACATCGAGACGGCGGCAAGAGCGGGGATTATCCGCGGAACCGGCAGATTGGGCGAGTTTGGTACGAGACAGACGCTGACCCGTGAACAAGCTGCAGTCATGATCGCGCGTGCAGCGAATCTGAAGCTCGATTCCAATCAAAATAAGGTGCTTGCCAATCTGCAGAAGCTGTTCACTGATGCCAATGCGATCGATTACTACTCGCAGGCCAGTGTGCTGGCTGTAACGAATAAAGGAATCATAACAGGTAAGCAGCACGCAACTAGAGAAGGTGAGAAGCCGACCTACTACTTCGATCCGAAGGCGACTTTCACACGCGCAGAAGCTGCAGCTGTGGCCATGCGGATCCTCGATATGCTGGGTAAAGTTCCGAGATAATACGAGACGCGATTATAACATCATGATTTCTCATTGTATTTAATAAGTTCAGATATGATAGCAGCAAGCATATTGCACGGCAAGAAGCGTACATTTAAGTAACAGCATAATAGGTGAGGCTGCCGGCAGGGACTGTCGGCGGCCTTCCTAATGTACATGTAGCCAACAGAGGAAATCATTCGTTCTAGACGCAATGTATATCTGAGGCTATAATATATTACGTAACAAGGCGCTATACATAATGTACGCAGTGTGTATACAGCCCTGATACAGAGAAACAGACAGTTGCCGAAGGGTTCGACCCTGCGAAGAAATTAAAAAAATTATTCAAATGGAACGCAACTTTTTGCGAACTCGCGCGTTTAAGTTAATAGCTGACGAAAATGAGCCAAAGGTAGTATATTGTCTATCGCATCGATCGACATGGTACAATTTCTCAAAACCTCTTTACGATTGGGAGAACCCATTGTATAATGGGTAAAGTGGTATCTCTGACTCTACTATTCTCTTAATTTATGTTTACAAGTTTCTGTAGTTCATTTATGAATTACAGATTTCAATGAATAGTAATGTTGCTCATACTCTGGGAAGGGGGTGAATCGGCAAATGAGGGAATCGAGCTATAAATTGAATTTGCACTCTCAAACACCGAAACGATTTCGAGGAGGAGAAAGAAAGGTTATGAAGAAAAGTTTATCCTTAGTAGTGGCAATAGCATTGGTATTTTCCTTGCTAACGCCTGCTATGGCTTTCGCGGCAACTTCTCAAGAGATTGCTGCTGGAGCTAAGCTGAAAGAATATGGTGTACTGACTGGTAACACCCAAGGCGATCTGCTCCTTGATCTGGAACTGGATCGTGAAGACATGATCGTTCTTCTGTCCCGTCTGATGGGTGTAGAAGAAGAAGCTGCAGCTACTGAGAATACTCATGGCTGGGACGATGTAACAGATCCGTTCTACCATGGCTACATCTCCTGGGCTAAGAACGAAGGTCTGACGAAGGGTGTAGGTGACGGCAGCAAGTTTGGTTACGACCAAAAGATGACCGTTCAAGAACTCCTTCAATTCCAACTTCGTGCTCTTGGCTATGAAGTAGAATGGAACGATGTTCCTGCTAAGGCAGCAGAGCTTGGTCTTATCGCTGAAGGCGAAGACGTGACTGTTAACGCTACTCGCGGTAAGATGGCAGTTGTGACGCTGCAAGCTCTGAATACGCCTGTTAACGGCGAGAACATCCTGCTTGGCGCTAAGCTGGGCATCGAGGACTTCATTCCTGATGTAGGCATCCTGTCTTTCAATGCTGTAGGTGCTAAGAAGCTTCAAGTGAAGTTCGCAAGCGCTGTTGACACTGAAGAAGCTAAGATCGCTGTTAAGCGCGGTGTTGTGACGGTTAACGTCAGCGACATCAAGTGGTCTGATAACAACACTGTAGCTACGATCGAAACTGCATCTAGACTCGTTGAAGGTACTTACACTGTATCCGTTGAAGGCGTTGCAGAAGAAGTGCTGACTGCTTCCGTTGACGTTGACAACGAGAAGGTTGAGTCCATCGAAATCACGAGCGATGTTGCTCCTATGGCTCGCAAGAACGATGGAACTGACAACCCAGAGCAAGTTGTAGTTAACTATGTAGTTAAGAACCAATATGGTGAAGATGTATCCAATCTTTACGTACCAACTGCAACTGCATCTGGTAAGGTTGACGAGAACGCGAATGGTGTTCTGAAGATTTCCAAGAATAATGGCGAATTCGTAATCCAAGAAACAGTCTTCGTATCTCTTGTGTACATCGGTCAAGGCTACACAGTTTCTACTCAGAAGACTCTGAATGTAGGTCTGTCCGGCAAGGCTGATACAGTAGAAGTGACTGGTATCTACAACGAAGATCCAGATGCTGTACTGGACTCGGATGTAAGCGGCGATGAAGCAGGTAACTTCAAGCTTCTCCTGAATGTTAAGGACCAATACGGCAACCCGATCAAGGATATTAACATCCTGAAGCAAGACCTGTTCGTCCATGTTGGCGGCACTCATATCTTGGAAGTTCAGTATGAAGAAGATAACGGTAAAAACACCGATGTACCTGCATTCGAATTAGTTGAAGTTGACGGTGTGAAAGTTCCTGCGCTTCCGCTTAAAGAAGTGAAGGCTGCGGGTACTGCAGTGGTTAACGTTGTACCGAAATATTCTGGTAAGAGCGCTAACTACACGGTTGTTGTTGAAGAAGGTCTGGTTTACGACCAAGTAATCCTGAGCCCGGTATCCGGTATCGTTGCAGCAGGTGAAGATGTTTATGTACCTGTAGCTGTACTCGATACTAAGGGCAACTCCGTCACAGATACGAAGAAGCTGAACGATGCACTGAACACACCGAACAGCATGGGAACAGACAAGATCAGAATTAACGTATCCAACAACAACCCTGTTGAGTTCGTCACCAAGGATGGTAATCTGTTCCTGAAATTCTCCGTAGATAATCAAGGTACTGTTAGTGTCAATGCAACAACTGAAAGCTTTAAGTACAGCTATCTAACGATCGATGTTAAACCGGCTGCTAAGCCAAGAGCAATCATCGGTCTGAAGGCTGATACGAACAGACTTCTCTTCCAAGGCGCGGAAATCACTCTCAACCATGAGAACGTGCTTGTAGAAGATAACTATGGTCGTGTAATGGATAAAGATACTCTGAAGAAGGCTCTGGAAAAAGCTCTGGAAAGCAATCCAGAAAACATCTTCAGAATCCAGCTCACTGGCTACGAAGATAATGATAAAATAACTGTATTAGGTGACGTGTACGAAATCAAGGCCGATTTAGACCAAGTTGGTAATGTTGTAATCTCTGGCATTAAACTGAAAGCTACTAATAAAGGTAACCAAACATTGACGCTGACTCTCCATGATGATGCTATCACTGATAGCAACAATCCTGAAAAAGTTGTAAGAGGCAGCCAATGGCAAGGTGTATTCCGTACAGTAACTCTTGATGAGATTCGCAGCATCGCTATCGATGACGTAGATGTTCTCTATGCTGGTACAGCAGAAGCAAATGAAGGTCGCAGTAAATATTCTAGAGAAGTCAAAGTAACAGCTACGACTAAGGATGGTAAGAAAGTTTCTATCCCAGCTGGTGACTTCAGCCTGTCGACTCTGAGTGCATATGTGCATGCAGACAACGGCGGCAAGAAGGTTTACATCACTAACCCTGCTATCCTGTCTAAGGATCAAAAAGAAACAACAGTTGTTATCCGTGCTGTGCTAGAAAACGGAATTACAGCTGAAAGAGAAGTTAAAGTAACTAACGCAGCACCTAAGGTTGACTCCGTAGAAATCAAGGACCTGACAGATGGTACGCTTGAAATCAATGCAGAAGATCTGAATGGCGCTAATCTCATTGGTGTATTGACACTTGAGGTTAAGGACCAATACGGCGTTATGGCAAATCTTGAAGAAGAGAAATTCGCTGATGGTTCCGAGTTGCCTGTTGCTTCGGTAACAGTCTCCGACATCAACAAAGTCGAAGGCTCTGACCTCAAAGTATCGAACAATGGTAGAGAAGATGCGAAGGTTAACGGTGCTAAAGCTGGAGATGAGTTCACTGTTAAAGTACAGTTTGGCTCTGTCTCCGCTAAAGCTAAAGTTAAGGTTAAGTAATTAATCTTAACTGAAAATAGAACACGTTTTAGGTCGTTGACCTAAAACGTGTTCTTCTTTATTGTTCAAAAACTTTTGTATTAAACGAAACTTCTATACCTCTCATACCGTCTATATAATGGGAGGATGAGAATGATGAATAAGAGGATGAAGCTACTCGCGGTTATACTGAAACTTACTTTGATATTATCTCCACTGACAACTTTTGCAGCAGATGGAGAAGCAAAACAGACCAATCCAAATCAAGGCTTAGTGAATCATGTCATTAACCTTGAAGGTCAGAGTAAGATGACGATCTACGACGTTATGCTGTTCCCGACGAGCCAAGGTAACCAACTAGCCTTTAAGGCAGATATCTACAACGCTAACAACAGTGAATTATCCTTTAACTACTACTGGCTGCGTGTATTAACAAAGCAGGGGACACGTCACAATGTGAATCTAGTGAACAATGAACAGGGAACTGTAGTGCCTCCAAGAACAACGAAGACGTTCATCTTTACGTCCATGGTTGATGATGAGCTTAAGCTTTCCGACATATCGTTACAAGTGATCAGATGGAACTTCTCGATGCCGAATTATGAGCAGTCACTTGGTACGATGTCCATCAGCGAAGCTTACAATCCATCGGTACCGTGGCAGATTGGCAAAGAGATCGTGATCGCGAACTCACCAGTGCTGTTTACAGGCGAGCGTTATCAGGTGGGCTCTCTTGGGGAGAATTATGATGTAAAGATCGAACTGAATGCTTTTAACAAAGGAAAATTCACCGTGCAAGTACCGAATTATTCGTATTACATACAGACCGAGGATGCTCTAGTATACCCGGTTACTCAGAACGGTGAAGATGTTAAGGTTCTTCCCAATGGAGACAGCCGAATATCCTTGCAATCGACGATTCCCAAGACAGTGGATCTCACGAAACTGAAGTTGGTCGTCGTTCAAAACTTCGAACAGCATCAAGTGCCGCAGATGATGATAAACCTGCCTGAGGAGTCTTCGGCTGTAGAAGAGGTTTATGATGAATATGAATATGACACGGTAGATGGCACGTATACGATCATCATTAAGAATCTGCAGCGTCTGCCCAATAATGAGACGGATATTATCAGTGTTGAGTTAGAACTAGCTAATAAATTAAACGAACATGCTTTGCCGAATATGGATTTGGTTGCATCGATCGAAATGGACAATATCGCATTAGAACCAAGTGAAATCGAAGGTGTTCGATTAGACAATAATCTCAATATCAAGAAGGGCAATTCTATTACTTATGTATTCAATGCTGAGATTCCGTACAACTTCGAATTTGAGCAGATGAGATTTAATCTAAGTGAGAAGCGTGGAGAATCGAGTTATGCTATTGCGACCTTCACAAATGATGTCTCGAAATTTAAGTTAGATAAAGTCTCGGCTATTAAAACTGATACAATCGGAAAACGAAGCACTGTTTATATCCTGAAAAGCAATGTATATGAAGGCAAAGAAACGGATATTATATATGCGGCTGTACTCATGACGAACAATGAACCAAGATTTGTAACGTTAGAACAACTTGTAGCTTTCTACAAGATCAACGGTGAAATGTATTTTCCAGCTGAGATTCCAGATAACAAAGTGCTGACGATGCCATCCGGGCAAGCACTAATTCCGATCTATACCAAGATCCCGAAAGGTTTCGAGATTCATGATCTAGAACTTGTCCTGGGTACACAGTTAACGGATACTGAGTATTACAAGCAAGCTTACGTTCTAGATGTTCCTCAGCCTATTGAAGATGTTAAGGAAGAATTTACGGATGTCAAAATTGGCAATTATACAGTAACGTTGGAAGACGTAAAACTTTACATGAATGGTGGTTCAGGAGAACTAAGATTCAAATATGAATTAAGTAAGGAATCATACCAACATGAATTAGCAGAACATAAGCTTCGCATAACGATCGTATCCGGTGACAAAAGGTATTCACATGATATAACTCCAGGTGAAGATTTGACGGTGGATGGGATGTATTTTGAGATGCCTGTCTCCGGTGCTGATCTTGATAAGAATTTACAAAGACACGGATACCATATCGAAGCTCTAGATGTATTTGATGATGGTGAGAAATTACTAGTCCAGACTAAGAAGACATACAGTTGGTTTAGCGACACACCTCCGCAGTTTCAATAACAAGATGATGCAAAACGGATTGATTAGCTATATTAGCCGATCAATCCGTTTTGATATACACTAACGATATATGATAGAGATGTATAGATCTTTAGATGTATATATATTACAGAATGACCTAACCATTTATATAGTATGATTCATTAATATTTGATATGATGATTAAGTGAAAGATTGGGATAAAGGGGCCAGCATACGTGTATATATTTCGTAAGTTATTGAATGATTTACGATCAAGAAAGGATTTAATTTATTACTATGCTATATATGATCTAAAATCAAACACTGCAAGAACATTTTTTGGCTTCTTATGGTGGATCATCGATCCTATCATCTATATGGGAATGTTTTACTTACTCGTACAAGTAATTTTGGGAAGAGGCGGTCCGGATTACGGAATATTTCTCTTTGTCGCACTTATTCCTTTGAAATGGACTATTTCTACATTAGTAGAGGGAACTAGTGCAATTACCTCCAAAGCCTCTTTATTACAACAGATTTACGTTCCCAAAATCACATTTGTCGTAATTTCCGTCCTAAAGAATTTATTTAAATTTATAATTGGTTTAATAGCACTTTTTATATTTTTACTTATCTATAAGGTTGAAATTTCGTTATATATGCTGGAAGTCATAGTAGTGATTGCTAGCCATTTTCTCTTTTTACTTTCTCTCTCCACAATATCAGCACACTTTGGTGTGTATTTTAGAGATTTAAGGAACTTAATGCAGTATATATGTAGAGCCATGTATTATTTATCTCCAGTCATGTTCAAAGTAGATAATTTATCACCTGAGCTTCAAAGATGGATCTTTCTCAATCCTCTTACAGTCTTTATGGAATCATATCGTAATGTTCTACTATACCAAAGTCAGCCTATATGGCTTGGCCTTCTAATCATTTCGATTATTTCGATAATCCTTCTATATATCGGTTTGAAATTACTATTTAAATATGATAAAGAATATGCCAAGGTGGTATAATGAATAAACCTTTGTTGGAGTTAAAAGATGTTTGGGTATCCTATCCTGATAAAGAAATAAAAAAAAGAAGCGTTATGTCGTATTTCAAAAGTCGGGGGAAGAAATATTGGGCTCTTAAAGGTATAAGCTTCCATGTGAATCAGGGTGAAGTTTTGGGTGTCATTGGTCGAAATGGATCCGGGAAAAGCACATTGCTTAAATTGCTATCAGGACTGATAGCGCAGGATTGCGGAGAATATATACTAAGAGGGGAAAGACCGGTTCTGTTAACATTAGGTGTGGGATTTCAACCTGAACTACTAGGTATACAGAATATATATTTAAATGGACTGTTATTAGGATATACAAAAGAAGAAATCGACGAAAAACTTGACGAAATTATCGAATTTTCAGAGCTGGGTGAATTTATTTACAAACCCGTGCGAACCTATTCAAGTGGTATGAAATCAAGGTTAGGATTTGCTACAGCTATTACGCTAGATCCACAAATTCTTTTGTTAGATGAGATCCTTGGCGTAGGAGATATAGCATTTAGAGCAAAATGCGAAGCGAAAATTAAAGAAAAAATCGAAGGTAATCGGACTGTAATTCTCGTCACTCATTCAGATAGTTTACTTAGATCAATATGTCAGACTGCTGTATGGATCCATGCAGGTGAACAAATGGCATTTGGTGATGCCAAAACAGTAGCGCAAGAATACTCATCCTTTATGAAAAGGGGATCCAGATGAACGTTCTCATGTTATTATTTAAAGATATTCATCTAGATGCTCGAGTACAAAGAGAAGCGGCTTCACTCGCTGAAGCAGGATATCATGTAGATATCGCTTGCCTTCTTGAAAGAAGCGACGAGCCAAAGCCAATTCATGAGAATGTAGATATTATACGCATTCCGATTACTACTAAACGGTTTAAAAGAGCTATCTACCAGCCACATGCTAATAATCACTCTACTTCTTTAAAATTATTTAGAACTCCAATATTGAAACTGTTAAAAGATATATTTGCGCAATGGGAATATACCCGAAAAGTGTACCAATTGATCTCAAAAAAGCAATATCATGTATTACATTGTCATGATCTTAATACTTTGCCAGTAGGAAGTTATTTGAAAGGGAAAATTAAGCATATAAAGCTCGTTTATGACTCACATGAGCTTTTCAACGAAATGGTCGGAAAAAACAAATTAGAAAAATGGATTGGTTACTTAATTGAAAAGAAATTAATTAAGAACATCAATCATTTGATTACTGTAAATCCCTATACTGAACAATTTTTTCATAATCGTTACGGAAACATACCTTCAACAATTATACAAAACACACCAATGTGGGATGATCTGTATTTTGAATCCTCATCTATAAATTACTGGAGGAATGTGTTTCCTATAGAAGATGATGATGCGATTCTTTTGTATCAAGGCGGATTAACACCACAAAGAGGGATTGAAGAATGTATTGAAGCATTATCGATGTTACCAAATAAGTATAAATTAATCATATTAGGTGAGGGTATTTTACGTTCAAAGTTAGAACAGCTTGTTCGTGACAAGGAGTTGCATGGAAGGGTTTTCTTTCACGATCCCGTTCCTCCTTCAGATATTCTGAAATATACAGCTCAAGCGGATATTGGACTTGTTATGTACAAAAATACGTGTCTTAATAATTATCTGTCAACTCCTAATAAAATCTTCGAATATTTTCTATCTGGTATACCAACCGTGGCTTCAAATCATCCGGGTAAACGTTATATAGTGTCCAAATTAGGGACAGGAGTTTGTGTGGAGGAGACTTCAGAAGCTATTAAACAAGGTATTATAAAAGTTATGGAGAATTATGAATATTACAAATCGAACTGCATATCCAAACGTAATCGATATACTTGGCATATAGAAAAAAATAAATTGATTGATCTATATGATACGCTGGTGTGAGCAATGAATAGAAAGCTCTTAATCGTATCGCAGCATTTCCCTCCGGAGATTGGTGCTGCAAGTAATCGAATGGAACATCTATGTCGTTATCTAAGTAAAGCAGGATATGAATTATATGTTATAACTTCTCAACCAAGTTATCCCAATAGAACCCTTTATACGAAGCAAGCATTTTTTTCGAACGAAAATGGTTGCCGACTATATCGTATACCGATCATATCAATCGGTAATAATGGGGTTTTGAGCAGGATATCGCAACATCTGGCTTTTTTATTGATGGCTTCGATGGTTACTATAATACTCGGTATTCAATATCAGATCAAGACATGTATTACCACATCTCCGCCCTTTAGTGTGAACATGATAGGGTTGCTATTCAAATTAACTGGTTGGAGACGAAAATGGATTATGGAGGTTAGAGATCTATGGCCGGATTCGATGACGGCGGTTGAGTTTATAGAAAAAAATGCTTTAATATATCGATGGTTGAAACGACTCGAGTTGTATTTCTATAGAACTGCTTCAAATATTGTTGTTGTTACGAATCAAACAAAGAGGATACTTGAACAGCAAGAGATACCGGCCAATAAAATAAAGATTATTACAAATGGTATTCCAGACTGGACAGCAGAAGTATTCAATTTGAAGTTATCTAGTCAAAGAATTAATTCAGAATTTATAATTTTATATGCGGGTAATATAGGGAAATCACAAAATCTTGCTCAATTAATTCAAGCAGCTGAGTATTTATCAGATTATAAATTTTGCATTATTGGTGATGGGCTAGAGAAAGAAAAATTAATGAAATTAGTTGAACGTAAAAATCTAAAAAACATTACATTCATTGATGCAATTACGGATAAGAGATTATTACTAAACTGGTATGCCAAAGCAGATATCGGGGTTATATCGTTGAAAGATGCAAAGCTTTTTGAGAATGTAATTCCAAGTAAATTATTCGAATATGCTGGTGCAAGATTGCCCATTCTCTTTATAGGGAAGGGAGAGGGGGCAGAGTTAGTTAATAAATACAAACTGGGGAAAGTTGCTTTGTCCAAGACTGAGGATATTATTGATGCAATCAATTGTATGTATGATGATATTCAAAGTTACAGAGAGAATTCGGACAATCTAGACAAATTTATCCAAAAATATCGATGGAGCAGTCTTGCTAATAAATATATTAAGTTAATAGATTCTCATTTATAAGGAGATGTAAAGTTTATGTCGAATTTTGATCATCTATGTGTACTTGGTTTAGGTTATATAGGACTGCCAACAGCTGTAATGTTTGCTAAGCATGGATTAAAGGTTCATGGAGTGGATGTAAATCCAAAAGTTGTGGAGTCTTTGTTGAATAAAGAACTGCATATAGAGGAACCAGGTCTTAAAGAGATGATGATAGATGTAATGAATCATGGTCAATTAACAATCGGAACAGAACCACAAATTGCTGATGCATATATAATTGCAGTTCCAACTCCAATTAATTCTGATAAGAGTGCTAATCTTGATTATGTGATAAATGCTGCCGAGATGATCTTACCATATCTTAGAGAGAATTCACTTGTCGTCCTTGAATCAACTGTGCCGCCAAGAACGATAGAAGATGTTCTCGTACCAGTACTAAGTAAGAGTGGTTTAAAAATTGGGGAGCAGTTATTTGTTTCTCACTCACCAGAAAGAGTTCTCCCTGGAAAGTTATTTGAGGAATTAGTGAATAACGATCGTGTAGTTGGTGGTATCAATGAACGTTCAAGTCAGATGACTGCTGAGCTGTATAAATTATTTGTTAAAGGAAATATCCATATTACTGATGCTACCACTGCTGAAATGGTTAAACTAATGGAGAATACGTATCGCGATGTTAATATTGCCTTAGCAAATGAATTTGCCAAGATTGCGGAAAATCTTGGTTTTAATGTATGGGAAGCAATACGACTAGCGAATTATCATCCAAGAGTTAATATTCATCGACCTGGTCCTGGTGTGGGTGGACATTGTATAGCGGTTGATCCTTGGTTTATATATGAGAAAGCTCCAACAACAGCCCAACTTATCCATATGAGTAGAATGATTAATGATCATATGCCGGATTATGTGGTTAGTAAGCTCGAAGAATTTTTGAAGGATATTAATGATCCAGTTATCGCAATTCTTGGACTCGCATTTAAAGGAAATATTGATGATATGAGAGAAAGCCCTGCTGTTCATGTTGTAAATAAACTTAGGAAGAAAGGATATCGACTAAGAGTATATGATCCTTATATTAATCAGCCATTTGATGATAAGACAGTAGACTTTGATGCAGCGATAGATTCAGCAGATTGTATCCTTATTCTAACAGATCATGATCAATTCAAACATATCGATCCAAAACACTCTTCAAAGAAATTGAGAACAGCAAGAATTATGGATACACGTAATGTAATTAATAAGACTCTTTGGGAATTAGAAGGATTTAAAGTTTATTCGCTAGGAATGGAAAAACTAGAAAAGAATCAATCTATGCACATTAGCAAATTGTTTATATAGAGGTGGATATATTGAAAAAAAATCTTGATATGATTACTCAAGCGTATTTCTTTGAATTGGGAAAAGAATTTGGTGAACAGGTAAGAACAAGAATTCATTGGATTTGTGAGCGTGTAAAAGGTAGCCGCGTATTAGATGTAGGGTGCTCACAGGGGATTACTTCAATACTACTGGCAAGAGAAGGAAAAAGAGTTATCGGATTGGACATATCCGAAGAAGCTATTGAATACGCAAATAATTATTTAAGTAATGAGTCTGTTTTTACTCAACAGAATGTTGAGTTTATACATTCTAACTTTACAGAGCAAAAATTTGATGAGAAGTTTGACACAGTTATTTTTGGTGAAGTATTGGAGCATTTATTTGATCCTAAAATGTTTATGGATAAAGCACTCGAATTGTTAGATGAGGATGGGCGAATTATTGTAACAGTTCCATTTGGGATTAACGACTATTTTGATCACAAAAAAACATATTATCTGTATGACTTGTTGCAGCTAATGAATGATACAGATCTCGTTTTGGCCGAAATCAAGTTTTTTGGTAAATGGATAGGTGTAGTTTACACAAAAGAAAACATAGAAGTTCCCATTAAGTTCGATTTAGAATTACTAATGAAATTAGAAGAGTCTTTTTATCAAGTTGAGAGACAATATTTAAAAACGATAGAAAAATACAAAAATGAAATTGATTCATTGAGAGCTGCTCAAAAAAATAATAATGATAACTTAGAGTTAGAGAAATTTATTACTCAATTAGCTGAAATGAAAGAAGCAATTAATAATTTAAGTAGCAAAAAATTTATAGGAAACGAATTTCTCGAGGCGAAAAATGAGCGTTATGATCTCATGAAAGAATTTCAAGACACAAAACAAATACTCGAAGGAATTTTAACAAGTATACATCAAGAATCAGAGAAAAGTAATGAACGCTTTTCTCTCGTGGAAAACCTTTATAATTCATTCTTGCAATACAAAGATGCTAGTTTGATTAATGAGAAAGAGTCAATCATCAAATTAAAGAAAGAATTACAAAATGCTTATGAAGCTGAGGAACGTGCACTAAAACAATTAAAGAAAATAAATGAACGGTATTATGCACTAAAGAACTCTAAATTCGGCAGAATCGCAACCTTATATTGGAGATTCAGAAAGAAAGTTGGAGGTAGAACATGAAATTGTCTGATATAAACTCCCGGTTATCCATAATAAATGAAAAGAAAAAAAAGTTGATGGAAGAAATAAAAACTGATCAATATTTTCTCAATAGATTGAAAAATATTGAATTTACGGATCAGGATTATGATATGCCCTCAACTAATATTTCGAAATATGAATTAACAGAGGACTTACCTAATCCAACTAAAGATTTAAAGAGATATTTAGAATATAGGGAGCAAGTTAGCGACAAAGCATTTTTTGAAAATATTAAGCATGAACTATCAAAAATATCTAATAGTAACGGGTGCCGCTTTTTCCCTAAACCCAACGTGAATATTGGGATCATATCAGATGAATTTTTATACAATTCATTTAAAGGAACTGCCAACTTCCATTACATCACTCCTGACAATTATTTGGATTATAAAGGGAAATTGGATGTTATGTTAATAGTATCGACTTGGGGTGGTTTAGACGAAGAGTGGAGAGGATTAACTTACTCTAAAAACACAAAAGTTAGAGATGCATTAAAGGACATTATAAAAACATTCCGTAATGACACGAAGATTGTGTTTTATTCAAAGGAAGATCCGGTAAACTACGATATATTTATTGATATAGCCAAGCTTTGTGACTATATCTTAACAACAGAAGAAGCTGTTATTGAGAGATATAAAAAAGATTGCGGTCATGACCGTGTCGGAGTGTTGAGGTTCGGTGCAAATCCTTTATATCATAACCCTATTGGTATGCGAAATGTAAAGAAAAGACGAGAAGTTCTATTCGCAGGTTCTTGGTATAAAATATATCCAGAGCGTCAAAAGGATACGCGAATGCTATTTGATGGTGTACTTGAGGCAGGATTTGGTCTTAAAATTATTGATCGGAACTATAATAATAATTCTGACAGATATTTATTTCCCAGCGAGTATTTACCTTATATTTCACCATCTGTAACTCATGAAGATTTGCAAAAACTACACAAATGTTTTGATTGGGCAATTAACATTAATACAATTAAGTATAGTAATACCATGTTTGCAAATAGAGTATATGAGATGCTTGCTTTAGGGAATATCGTGTTGTCAAATTACAATTCAGGAATAAATGATATATTTCCTAATGTATTTTTAATTACGGATTCTTCTGAAGTTGGAGAAATTATGAGATCGTTTAATAAGACTGATATATATAAGCATCAAATGGAGGGATTGCGCAGCGTATTTGGTAGTGAGACGACGTTTCACCGAATATCTGAGTTACTTAATTTTGTGGGAATCCATCATGAATATCCGCGTCGGAAAATTGCTGTTATTGTTAAAGAGAAAACACCTTCTATATTAGATGCCTTTAACAGACAATCCTATGAAGATAAAATTTTACTTACTGAAGATGAAGTCAATGATGCTCGGATAGAAGAATTTGATATGGTGACATTTTTTCATAACGATTATTATTATGAAGAATATTATCTGGAAGATTTGATTAACGGTTTTAAATACACGGATTGTGATTATATTACTAGAGACAGTTACTATGAAGGAGAGCATTACCTTCGAGGGATAGAGCATGACTATGTTGAGCATATGAAAAGTAAGTATCGTACGGTATTTTGGCGGGAGTCATTTGACATAAATGAACTAATTCAGTTAGAAGGAGAAAAATCCATACCAAATGGATACAGCGTAGATCCATTCGAGTTTAATGCTAAAATCCCCGAAAAAGAAAATGCTACACAAAAATATGATTTATCGGTAATTATAGCAGTTTATAACAATGGAAAACATCTATACAATAAATGCTTTAATAGTTTAAGAAGGAGCACGATTTTTGAAAGGATGGAAATAATTTTAGTTGACGATGGATCATCAGATCGATTAACTGTAGATATGGTAAATCGACTTGGTCGTCAATTTAGCAATGTAAAAACTTATTGCTTCCCCAAAGGTGGTAGTGGAAGTGCTTCGAGACCGAGAAATAAAGCTATTGAAATATCTACAGCTCCTTATATCACGTATTTGGATCCTGATAATGAAGCAGTTAATGATGGATACGCGAGATTGTTGCGCGAAATTAAATATAATGATCTAGAGATTGTTATGGGCAATATGATTAGATTGGACAATTCTAAAGAGCTTTTGTTTGATATTCACAAAGTTATCCAAAAACAGTTTGGTGGAGATATGCTAAGAGATGGGAAGAAATTTTTGATAAATACAAATATATCAACACACAGTATTCAAACAATGATTATAAAGAAGGATGTAATTACAAGTAATGCTCTGAAGATGGTAGACAATGCAGCCGGAGAAGACACCATATTTTTTCAGGAATTAATAATGAATGCAAGCCGAATAAAAGCGATAGATGTGGTAATTCATTTATATTATGCCGCCGTTTCAGGATCAGTTACTAACAGCATATCTAAAAGATTTTTTGAAAAATATTTGATTATTGAAGAGTATCGAATCGAGTTTCTTAAGAGATATGGATTGTTATCTACCTACATGGAAAAAAGATTTAATTATTATTTTATTAATTGGTATTTGAAGAGACTGCCTCAATTAAATAAAGATGATGTTATCGAAAGTATACGAATCCTCTATAAAATTTTAATGATGTACAATCCATATATCACAAAAAGAGATGGATTAATAAAGAAGTTCGAAAAATTATGTAAAAAAGGAGATTATTCTAACATAATTAAGTTAGTTAGCTAATATATTCACCTATTTATGTGAAGAGAAAGAAAATAATATTGAATCCAAACTCCTTATTGTAATGGTAGGAATTTGAAAGTTGATGTGGAATTACGGTGGGGGGGGGATATTTGATGGTGGGAAAATTGCCTAGGTACGAATATATATTTAATGATCTTGATGTCTCTATACTACCTATTGACAATCCTTGTATAGTGACAATTAAAAAGGATGGCGTACTATTCGATTTTCTTATTAGATTAAAGCCGTTTTCAAAAAAATTATTGGTTTTTGGTTCGGGCGCATATGACCCTAGAAAAATGTCCCCCCCCATTTTCCAAAGGCATACATGGATCAATTATTTTGAAGAATCTATTATCCCGAATTACGAAAATGCATATCATCAATGAATCGGAACACGCGACAACTGGAAATGAATTGATGTGATGGAAAGTGAATTTGTGAACCATTTTTGGATATACGATCCCCCTCCCCACAGAACGCGGGCTGAACTGTTTCCATGTCATTTTTTGGTGCTTCTCACGTGATTTGTGCCACCCGGGTCCCCATACGTTTCCAGACGTGTTGTTTGTTGAAGCTTTCGGCGATTCTCAAAATTACTTGCCGACTGTGACTGACGATTACGCCGGCAACGCGAAAAAACTCTTGTCGGAACCGAGTGATCGTGTACCGACGATCTACCGGCTCGCAGCAATCCGCTTTGAACCGT
>NZ_BMAQ01000037.1 GCF_015472005.1 Insulibacter thermoxylanivorax
TGGGTAGGGGAGCGTTGTACAGCGGAGAAGGTCGACCGGAAGGACGGCTGGAGCGAGTACAAGTGAGAATGCCGGTATGAGTAACGAAAAGACGGGTGAGAATCCCGTCCGCCGAAAGCCTAAGGGTTCCTGAGGAAGGTTCGTCCGCTCAGGGTAAGTCGGGACCTAAGGCGAGGCCGAAAGGCGTAGTCGAAGGACAACAGGTTGAAATTCCTGTACCACCATGCATCGTTTGAGCGATGGGGTGACGCAGGAGGGCAGGGACGCAGGCGGCTGGAAGAGCCTGTTCAAGCAGCGAGGGTCATGTGCAGGCAAATCCGCACATGGCGAAGCCTGAGCTGTGATGAGGAGGGGAAATGATAGTACCCGAAGGTCCTGTGCTCACACTGCCAAGAAAAGCCTCTAGCGAGATGTCATGGTGCCCGTACCGCAAACCGACACAGGCAGGCAGGAAGAGGATTCTAAGGCGCGCGGAGCAACTCTCGTTAAGGAACTCGGCAAAATGACCCCGTAACTTCGGGAGAAGGGGTGCCCCGTTAGCGTGTTGAGCGCGAGGGGGCCGCAGAGACCAGGCCCAAGCGACTGTTTAGCAAAAACACAGGTCTGTGCTAAGCCGTAAGGCGACGTATACGGGCTGACGCCTGCCCGGTGCTGGAAGGTTAAGGGGAAAGGTTAGCCGTAAGGCGAAGCTTTGAACCGAAGCCCCAGTAAACGGCGGCCGTAACTATAACGGTCCTAAGGTAGCGAAATTCCTTGTCAGGTAAGTTCTGACCCGCACGAATGGCGTAACGATTTGGGCGCTGTCTCAACGAGAGATCCGGTGAAATTTTAGTACCTGTGAAGATGCAGGTTACCCGCGACTAGACGGAAAGACCCCGTGGAGCTTTACTGCAGCTTGATAGTGGACTTGGGTACGGTTTGTACAGGATAGGTGGGAGCCTTGGAAGCATGTGCGCCAGCATGTGTGGAGGCGTCGTTGGGATACCACCCTGATCGTATCTAGGTTCTAACCCGCGTCCGTGATCCGGATGGGGGACATTGTCAGGCGGGCAGTTTGACTGGGGCGGTCGCCTCCTAAAAGGTAACGGAGGCGCCCCAAGGTTCCCTCAGAATGGTTGGAAATCATTCTTTGAGTGCAAAGGCATAAGGGAGCTTGACTGCGAGACGTACAGGTCGAGCAGGGACGAAAGTCGGGCTTAGTGATCCGGTGGTTCTGGATGGAAGGGCCATCGCTCAACGGATAAAAGCTACCCCGGGGATAACAGGCTTATCTCCCCCAAGAGTCCACATCGACGGGGAGGTTTGGCACCTCGATGTCGGCTCATCGCATCCTGGGGCTGAAGTAGGTCCCAAGGGTTGGGCTGTTCGCCCATTAAAGCGGTACGCGAGCTGGGTTCAGAACGTCGTGAGACAGTTCGGTCCCTATCTGTCGCGGGCGCAGGAAATTTGAGAGGAGCTGTCCCTAGTACGAGAGGACCGGGATGGACGTACCGCTGGTGTACCAGTTGTTCCGCCAGGAGCACCGCTGGGTAGCCAAGTACGGACGGGATAAGCGCTGAAAGCATCTAAGCGTGAAGCCCCCCTCAAGATGAGATTTCCCAGTATGTAAGACCCCTTGCAGATGACGAGGTAGATAGGTTCGAGGTGGAAGCGTGGCAACACGTGGAGCTGACGAATACTAATCGGTCGAGGGCTTAACCAAGGGAAGGATGTTCTATGCGAAGGGCTGCTGTCTAGTTTTCAGGGAGCAAGCGCTCTCTGATTGAATGATGTGAGGTTTGGTGACGATAGCGGAGGGGACCCACGCGTACCCATCCCGAACACGACCGTTAAGCCCTCCAGCGCCGATGGTACTTGGACCGGGAGGTCCTGGGAGAGCAGGACGTTGCCAAGCCCTCACCACAACTTAACACAATAGTAAGATCATTCCCCGATAGCTCAGCCGGTAGAGCACTCGACTGTTAATCGAGTTGTCGCAGGTTCGAGTCCTGCTCGGGGAGCCATATG
>NZ_BMAQ01000038.1 GCF_015472005.1 Insulibacter thermoxylanivorax
TCCGTGCGGAGTGCGACGATCGAAGGGGATTGGGATGCCGAGAAGCTCAAGATTTCAATCCACGCACTCCGTGCGGAGTGCGACAATATGTAGCACATAAAAACACAGTTGGCATGCTTATTTCAATCCACGCACTCCGTGCGGAGTGCGACGCTAATGATTATGTAATGGCACATATTAAAGTATCATTTCAATCCACGCACTCCATGCGGAGTGCGACACTCCCACTCTACATGCTCACTATTGGTTGAGCCGTATTTCAATCCACGCACTCCATGCGGAGTGCGACGAAAAATGCTATTGGTAATCAGCTCCGCCAGATCGATTTCAATCCACGCACTCCATGCGGAGTGCGACAGGGAAACTGGATCGAATTAACTTTACTATTAATAATTTCAATCCACGCACTCCATGCGGAGTGCGACTATGATGGTTACTACGATGTAGAGCAATTAGGCATATTTCAATCCACGCACTCCATGCGGAGTGCGACCGGAATAAAGCCGCACTTAAAACTTTTACTATCAATTTCAATCCACGCACTCCATGCGGAGTGCGACAAATTTTTTTCATAAAACCTTATCTGTATATCAATTTCAATCCACGCACTCCATGCGGAGTGCGACAAGTTCTTAGGCGATCTGATTAAAGGCGTGCTGACGATTTCAATCCACGCACTCCATGCGGAGTGCGACTTCTTCAAGGCACCGTTTGAAATTGCGTCGAACAATTTCAATCCAAGCACTCCATGCGGAGTGCGACTAGTAGGACGACAACGGCTTCCGGAGGAGGAGCTTTTATTTCAATCCACGCACTCCATGCGGAGTGCGACTACATGCTGGTACAAAACTCCTTCCTAACTACATTAATTTCAATCCACGCACTCCATGCGGAGTGCGACTACGAGACGCTCTGCGAGGTTGCGAATCCATCGAAATTTCAATCCACGCACTCCATGCGGAGTGCGACACCAGGTTGAGATCAGACCGCTGGAAACCGTATCATTTCAATCCACGCACTCCATGCGGAGTGCGACTCTCAAAAAGCTCAAAATGCTTCTGGGGATCGAGGATTTCAATCCACGCACTCCATGCGGAGTGCGACACTGTAAACAGTCTGCGTAAGGCTATAGCCTTGCGAATTTCAATCCACGCACTCCATGCGGAGTGCGACTTCTGGCGAATAACGTCAATCCGAAAATCGTCCAAATTTCAATCCACGCACTCCATGCGGAGTGCGACGCCGTACATGTTGATCACCTCTATATAAGGATAATTTCAATCCACGCACTCCATGCGGAGTGCGACGGCGACCCTCCTGATGAAATTCCGCTCGGTTTGATTTCAATCCACGCACTCCATGCGGAGTGCGACTGTCCAAGAAATACAGCCGGGAGAACCTGATCAAATTTCAATCCACGCACTCCATGCGGAGTGCGACCGTACACCGCCGACGATGTGGAGGGGTACAGCAAGATTTCAATCCACGCACTCCATGCGGAGTGCGACTTGTCTTTGACGTACTCCAATCGCGGAAAACATTATTTCAATCCACGCACTCCATGCGGAGTGCGACAGCCCGTACTGCGAAGCCTTGAACATCAAGGCTTCGCGGAGCTAAAAGTGCGAACCTATTTTTAGGTTACCACATTTTGGCGTAAATTTACACATGAATCGCTGTGAGCCTTACAGCGACGGGAGGTGCGAACCTCCCAGGGATTTCATGTTTACTTGGGGTTCGCACCCATGAACATAAACGATCTTCAGTCAATTCATCTAAAACCTATGCAGATGTATATCCTGACCAAGCGAAGGAATCAACAAAGGAATCCATTATAAACAAATTCCCTGATTTCAGATGTACTTTCATTTTCTCATATCTGTCAATATAGTCCCACCTCTACTTGTCCGCAGCCAAAAGTAACGTTACGACCGATATGCAGAACCCGTGCTGCATGCAGCCAAGGAGCGAATATCGTTAAGTCCCCCTCAAAGGTCATAGCTCCTAACAATCCGCTTAAATCCATCTTCGTATTCCTTCTATTAGAGTAACGCTTCAGATCATACCAAAACAATCCCGAAGAAGTCTGTTTCACATCCCCAGACAACTCATTGACGGTTGCTGCGGCATCGGGATTCACATATCCGCCGTAACGTTCCGCCAACGCTTCTACCCTGCGAGTGATATTGCGAATAATCGTTGGAAAATCGAGTTCCCGGATCAAGACCCCGCCGCGGCGAATGCGAAGCGGTGTCAAGAAGTGAATCGAACAGCGCATGGCTTCTTCCTGCTGCCAAGCTGTGAGTCTCTCGGGGATCGCCCCATCCATATGCAGCGTACCCAGCCGCCAGATCGGCTCCAGCTGATCAGCCTGAATGATATCCATCATCCGAAATTTCTTCCTCTGGGCACCCAGTTCAAACCAAGCATCCTGTGTCAGTGCGCCAACCACATCCCCGACATACCTCAGCGCATCACCTATCAGCAGAATCCGAAAATCAAGCACATCACCTTGCTGATAGACTCTTCGCGATCTAGGCACTTCCAAGATATAAGGATTCACAATATCTTGCTTGCCTCCCCCATAGCGGCGGTTCTCAAACAGGTAGCGGTACGCCTCAGGGGAGTGTTCAGATAATTTCCACCCGACTACACCATGAAGGGTAGAGCCTAGATAAGGCGGTAATTGCACAGATTCACAACACTGCAGCCGAATCAAGAGCGGAATATACGATAAGTAAAAAGGTTCCGTATGCATTACAACCATCTACTCCAGAGTCACTGTCACAAGGCCATGGGGAAGCACTTTATTCATGTCGATATAAATCGCGCCTTCCATATTATCAGTCTCCCAAGGTGCAGCAAGTAAACGCCCCTTATAACCGCCAAGGATGAGGATATACTTTCGGTCTTCTACGTTCGTTTTATTCAGTAGAATATCCTCGATGTTCTTTTGCATCTGCTGTAATATTTTCTGATCCTCTTCCTTTTTCATCTGTTCAAGTATTTGATCGACCTTCTTAATCAGTAGTTGTAATTTTCTTTGATTCTTATTGTGGGCTTTCTCTAACAAATCGCAAATTTTCTCAAGCGTGAGGTCGCTGAACATTTCGCCCGTATAGGTTTTGCACGCATCAAGCATCTCAACCGCGAGATTCTGAAAAAAGATTTTAATCTCGCCAGATTTCTTGGACTCATCACTTTCGTTGTCCTTGGGCAAATGTTGCACTTTATACAGCCGGTATAAACTTAGGTCATTGTAATTAATTCTAATATCATCGACCTGCAAACGGATCGCATCCTTCTCCGTATTTCCCAGATACAATGCTCCCTTGATCGAAGAGCCCGGGATATAGTACTGTGTCTCCTCCGGCTGATAACGCTCATAAGTTCCATACTGGTAAAATGGATAGATGATTTTTACACGATGCTGATCCTGCTTCTTGTTAACATCGTCATCTATAACATCTTTCTGTTTTAAAGAATTCATAGTTTTAATCTGTTCCTCAGTAAAATCCCCCGCAGCTCGATAGAAACCTTGGTGCCCCCGCGGGGACAAGACCACGGACGAGAGGGTCTGAAGCCGGTATGTATACTTATGAATTCGACCTGTCATCTTCCATCACCTCCAGCTTCATATCTAGCGGCATAAGGTACGCATTGCCAAAGACGATATCCCGGGACTGATTGTAAGGCGATGGAATGGATTGTCCAGCCTTCTGCAATCCTTCCTTGACATACACGATACTGCCAATATCGATGAAGCTGATGAATTTCCTGGAAAATTCTTTCTGATCCCATCCTTCAGGCACATGATAGGGACGGCGTTCAGAAGTATAGAGTTTTAATGACGAACTCTTGAAGTCAATCTTTTGGGGTAAGAGCATTCCCAGATTTAGATAGGCATTGTTCTTTGATTGATCCGTTCGCTCCTGAGGTTCCTGATCGATTTCTTTGATGATGAACGTATTCAATCCTTGCGATGCACGCGGTCCTAGGAAGAAACGCCTGCCTTGCTCCTTCGCCTGTTCCAATGCCTGAATCAGCTTCAAGCATTCAGGATGATCATCAGCTGCTAAGAAGAGGTCGAATTCTTGGATGAGCCTCGCCTCTGTTTTCCTCGCCAGAATTTCCTCGACAGCCAGCTCGGGAACGGAATAAACATTGGAATCCAGTCCGGGCATATCATACCTGAGGCTGTCTATCGCAGCATGGATGTGATACGCTGACCTCAGCTTTGCATAGGGATAGACAAGATCGACCTTGCTGTCCACCGCTAACATTTGCTTAATCTGTTCCCATGGTGCATAGGTTCGATCTTTTATCGCCTTATATATTTGCTTTAGTGTGCGCTGATCGTTTTGATTTTGTCCCTCGGACTTCCGGTTTAGACGATCATACAGGTAAGGCTGAGGCACAGGCAGATAGCCGCGTGGCAGCAGATTAGAGAGTGCAAGATAAACTTCGCCATCTCTAATCTTCGAGACCAGAGCAGATGCTTCTTCGGATGAGTACAGCTCATCATACAGATAGATAAGAGCACCGAATATTCTTTGGGAATCCGGCAGATGTGAGAGCCTCCCTGTCTGCGACATCCTGATCTTATACGTCACAATACCGGTCAATTCGGATCACTCTCCTCCTGGATGACAGCAACTTCCACTCTGCCATAGCCCCGGCTTCCAGAATTGCCAAGACGATAGATTCCCTCATTAAACTGCTGCAAAGCGCTTTCGATGAAGGAACGGATCACATCAGTCCCTACGGGCAAGAGTTCCATCCGATGAAGGAGAATCTCGCCAGTAAATGCAACACCCGGCCGCACCGTTTTGTAGAAACGAGGATTCGCCATTGGACCTTGAGGATCAGGATGGATCTTGTTCTTGGCATCGATGGAGAATAGATGCTCCCAGGAATCACGCTGCACATCTGTTGCGATAACTTTCAGATCATTAAAGATTAATTTCGGCGTATGGTTAAAGCCCTCCATTCCAAACAGGCATTCCGCCGTAGCATGTTCCATTTGATTGTTGTATCGTTCGACCATTCTCGATACCTTCTCAGTATCTCCGTTCAATTGCTCGATCCGTTTCATATGCTCCTGGAGCTGCGCGTCTAAATATTCTCGATAGGCTTGGCCGATCTTGAGCACTTGCCCATCTTTGTGATGTCTTACCAGATCTCTGACGATATTGCGCAAACTTCCTTTCAAAGACGATCCCGGAATATAAGGTTTCCCTTCAAAGTCTGTTACCGTATACATGTCGACGCCGCCGATCTCAAATGTGGTCGGAGGCCCCCCGATAAACAAATTCGACAGCGTCGTCACCTTTAAACGAATGGCTTGCGTGCTCACTTTTGTTTCCCTCCTGACTTATTCGCTTCTGGCTTGGGATAGATGGCTCTAAATTGCCTCGAAAGCTCATGATACCGGTAAAAAATGAACAGCGAATCGATATAATCTTCCGTCCATAGATTCGTCCGCTTTGCGATTTTAAGGAAAGCTTGCTTGTCAAAATAGAGCCCTGGAGGAGCTTTCTTCTGCTTCCTTCTCTCTTCTTCTAGCTGAATAACTTCCTCCTGTGTCTTGCCGTTGTAATCTTCGAGCATGTCGGCAACAACATCTAGATGCTGCTTATCCAATTGCTTGAACCGATAGAACATCGAATTAGTGATAAGCAGGGTTCTATAAATCGGTTTCCGATACCCATTAGGAAGCTCGTAACTTTCAGCCCTTACGAAAATCCCCCTTAATGCAGGAACATCTTCTGATACTTCTTTTAACAGTCGATTCAAAGATCGCTCATAGATAAATTGTGTTGTTAGCCTAAAGAGGTTTCTTTTTACCCTTGATAAATGTTTTGTGAAATCCTCTTTCACTTCTTTCTCATCACTTCTATAGAAGCGGGGATCCGAAAATAAAAGCAATAAACGAACGTATCGGATCAACTGCTTCTTCTGTGTTTCAGCAAAGCATAATATCCAATCCTGTTTCTTCTTATTACCTCTTTGATTGTTTCTACCGATCTTGGTTCTTTTGTTGAATTGATTTCTATTGATGATCAACTGGTTTAATAACATATCGATAACCAATAGTTCGAATTCTCGCAGTTTGGAATTCTCGCCGGTCAAGTGTTTCGGCAACAAATGATAAAGAACCGTATTGCTAAACTTGATAGCATCATTGTAAATAGTTTGATCCTCGACTTTTTTCAGCAAACCATAAAGAAAATGATTAGCTGCAAATCCTTGCTGTATAGCTCCCTTAAGCTTTCTTATATCTCGGGAAAAAGAATCCCACAAAGGAAATTTTTTATCCGCACCTTTAATCTTTCTGCATAAATAGAACACATGGTCATTTATACTGATCTTCATACAATTTGCGCGCACTACTTTCCCGTCTTTTCTTAACACAGGAGCCCTCTTAGCGCTGTCCACTTGATGCTGGACCCTTTCGTGGTAATAACGAATCGGCTCACGGTTGAAGGTAACTTCGATCCCAACGCTCATGCTGAGTTGGGGCAGCCTATAGTCGTATCTCTTCTTAATGCTTATAATCTCATCGTTCAACTTCTGTAATATATCTCCGCATATTTCCACGGCATCTGTTAGTTTAGATATGGGTACAGCGAAGAAGATATCATCGCCCGCCATATACAATGGGTAAAGCTTGAAGTTCGGATCATGTTTCTTGAATTCTTGAGTCTTCTCATGTAAGTAATCCAAACTTATATACTCATTCAAGATGTCACTGACAGCATTGTAGACTTTGTAATTTTGGATATTTCTAAATAATTCGCCCATACCGTCCAAGTCAGCTTTGATAACAGCGATGCGAAAATGATTGGGGTTATCCGCTTCTTCCTCAGAGTACAGGGCATTGATCGTTGGAGCGAAGTACGAATATTGCTTTTCTTGATCATGCTTTTTATGAAAGGTTCCTTCTTGCTGATCGTTAAATTGGAACAACACTTTTTGATTCTGCTCGATAATCTGATTCAAGCAGTCTTGCTGTTTAAGGAGACGCTTGCTTTTATTAATTGCTTGAAGCTTGTCCCCTTCCTCTCGAACATTCATCTCAAAGCATACATATTTCATAAGGAGCTGCCCTGAAGATTGCTTGTAATATCTCTTAAATAGCCGATTCAATCTTTTTATGATCTCCTCACGATCAAGAGTGGTAGTGAAAATGCACAAACCCGAAGATTTCAACAACTCATCTCTAATGTGACCGCTGAATTCTCCTTCGTACTCTTTTATCCCGATATCCTTATATAGCTGTTCAGAGATTAGGTTCGAAGATTGCACAATGTCGCTAAGGGAGCCGCTGTCCAACTGATGCTCCTGAACCTGCGCTTGCAGCATATGATAAAGGAATGCCTGGACTTTATCGATGGATATGGCGACAACATATTTTTTCTTAAAAAGTCCCGCATAATCACGATGAGGGAACGGAATCGGATTGTTGATTAACATGAGCAGTTGATTTAACTGAAAATTAAAAGAAAGCAAAGGAATCGACTCTTGGTTAGCATCGTACACTTCAAAATCTGATAACGAAATTTTGCTAAGCAGCTTTACTTCATTGTCTTCAAGTACATCTTTCGGAGTTTTTACATCATGAAAATTTAACTCTAAGAACCACTCTTTCAACGATTTCTTTCCATTCACTTTAACATCGATATACCCAAGTTCCTCATCACTGTTTTCCGCCTTCCTTTGTCCAGCAAACAGGACAAAATCAAATTTCTCAGCTATTTCGTCTTTCACGTTTGGTGCTAATGTACATAAGATCCGAATAGGGCGAGTGGATTGCTGTGTCCGCGGTGCGTCAACCGATATATTTCTTGCCATTCTGGCTATTGAATTGTTTGCTGTTTTTAATTTTGTGATGGCTTCAATCCAACAGGATATATCATTCTCATCTATACTCTTACTTTTACATTCCACAACGACGGCTACTGCTTCAATCGGGATAAATTTCAAACGCCCATAGCGGAAAATATAGGGAGTATAAGTTTCGTCAATGATTGCTAAATCCACTTCTTTGGAAATATTACCTCTAGAATCAATGATAAAAACGGAATGTTCTATGACGAACTTCTTAGGAATGATCATTTCAAAAAGTTGAGACCATACATCTTCACGAGCAAACCCCGTCATACCCGAATGCACTGCAACTCTCATATAAAGTTGATTTACTATGGAACTTTCTATATATCGATAGTTCTTATATATATCCACAATTACGTCTTTATTTGGTTTACAGTCTTTTGTCTTTTCGGATTGCAGCGCTTTCTCTTTTGAATTTTCAAGTGACATATGTTGCATAATATCTGCCCTCCACTAGCAACACATTCTTACATTAGTTCTTTTGATAGATTCTACGCCAATTTTCCTATATCCTCCTATTAATCAGAGAAACTTCAATAATTTATAAAAAGTTATAGTTCGGAATACAAAAAACTCGCACCCATTTAGGGTGCGATGTAAAAATGCGCAGAAATGCAAAAATAGTATTTATTTTGACCTTAAACAGTACTCCATACGGAGTGCGACAAAAGAGCATCAAAGAACGTGCTGCCTCGGCGAAATTTCAATCCACGCACTCCATACGGAGTGCGACAACTACTGACCAGTCCGAACTTCTTCAATGAGCAGTTATTTCAATCCACGCACTCCATACGGAGTGCGACTTGGACTAAGTATCAAGAATTGAGTTGGGAGGATTTCAATCCACGCACTCCATACGGAGTGCGACATTGACGAGGCTGAACGCTCGAAGCCGGATACAATTTCAATCCACGCACTCCATACGGAGTGCGACGTAGAGGATAAAAAGCCTCTACGGTAACAAATTGAATTTCAATCCACGCACTCCATACGGAGTGCGACGGCGCACTCTAGTCTCCACTTGCGCCCATCTGGAATTTCAATCCACGCACTCCATACGGAGTGCGACGGCGCATGCCTGGGTGGGTTGAGCGTGATGGCAAAGCATTTCAATCCACGCACTCCATACGGAGTGCGACTGTTGCCGAATGGATCCCGCTCGGCGTGTTTTATATATTTCAATCCACGCACTCCATACGGAGTGCGACATAGCTGCTAAAAACGGAATCAGCCCTGCGCGTCTTATTTCAATCCACGCACTCCATACGGAGTGCGACGTGCCATTAACCGAAGTTGGGGCTGCATATCGCTTATTTCAATCCACGCACTCCATACGGAGTGCGACTATGCTGTAATGTGGGGGATCCGTAAAGCTCTAAATTTCAATCCACGCACTCCATACGGAGTGCGACCGTGATTTGGCAGAGGGGCAATACCGAGCAGCCATCATTTCAATCCACGCACTCCATACGGAGTGCGACTATGAAAACCCTTTACCACTATGTGACATATAAGATTTCAATCCACGCACTCCATACGGAGTGCGACTCCTCCCGGTTGGCGGCTCTCTTGACTTCATTGAATTTCAATCCACGCACTCCATACGGAGTGCGACTGATCTTTGAATACCTCAAATACACATACGAACAAATTTCAATCCACGCACTCCATACGGAGTGCGACTCCTCCCGGTTGGCGGCTCTCTTGACTTCATTGAATTTCAATCCACGCACTCCATACGGAGTGCGACCTGGAGCGTGACCGCATTATATCAGGAGTCACGAATTTAATTTCAATCCACGCACTCCATACGGAGTGCGACATTGTGTGTAGGATTTTGCTAAGATAATTGGAGTATTTCAATCCACGCACTCCATACGGAGTGCGACGTCTCGACGAACGCGACGATCTCACCGCTCGAAGTATTTCAATCCACGCACTCCATACGGAGTGCGACTTAGCTGCACGGGACATTGAGGAAGAGCGTATCGATAGGATTTCAATCCACGCACTCCATACGGAGTGCGACATCCCTCCACAAAAACCGGATTCGTAGCACTAGACATTTCAATCCACGCACTCCATACGGAGTGCGACATCCTGAAAAGCCTCAGCCTCCCGTTTCCTGCTCTTATTTCAATCCACGCACTCCATACGGAGTGCGACAATGGTTGGAAAGATGATCTGCATGTCTGGAGTATTTCAATCCACGCACTCCATACGGAGTGCGACCGAGTGATGATTTTTTTATTTTAAAAAAGAGGTATTTCAATCCACGCACTCCATACGGAGTGCGACGTGACAAAACCCTGCGAGTGGAGACGGAACAAAAAATTTCAATCCACGCACTCCATACGGAGTGCGACATCGATGATAACGAGGAAAAAATCAGACGCCGCGTGCTGATTTCAATCCACGCACTCCGTGCGGAGTGCGACGTCAGTGTATTTTCTTTGAAGTTCCGACGCCGGAATTTCAATCCACGCACTCCGTGCGGAGTGCGACTTATTCTAGCAGTCATAATAAGTGCAATCATCTACATTTCAATCCACGCACTCCGTGCGGAGTGCGACAGCCGGGGCTGAGAGCCCTCGTTCCTCAAGGTCTCCCGGACCCGAAAGTGCGAACCTGTTTTTAGTGTACTATATTTTCCTGTATTTTGGTACACCAAACGCCGACTTCCTTAGAGCGGCGCGGGGTGCGAACCTCCCAGGGAATTCATGTTCACTTGGGGTTCGCACCAGAATAAAGAGAGGGATTCATGATAGATTACAGAATTGCGATCATACCCTCTCATCTTTTATCTAGAAACTTATAGGAACCACTCTGATCGACGGCTCAACCCTGTTGAATATCTGCATCATCCCTAAATCCTATTACTTAGGAAGCATTGCGCGCCAAGCGGAAACCTTGATCGGGACCTAGGCCGCTGGCTTCGAATCTGCCGCGAATCGATATCTCGGTGTTCACCACATCGCCGATCCAGCCGCCGCCCCGCACGATGCGATAGTAACCGCTCTCTATAATATCATCTTCATACCAGTCCCAGACCCATTCCCGGACATTCCCGGACATGTCATACAGCCCTAGTTCATTAGGTTCCTTGGAACCGACAGGCTTCGTGCTGCTGTTGTTGCTCTCGATCACCGGCCAATTCCAATCCCCCGTCAAATATTCATCACCGGCGTTCCTCCAGTGCCAGGCGACTTCATCGGCATCATGGCTTCCGCTGTAGATATAGCTCTTGCTGTACTTGCCCCCGCTGGCGGCATACTCCCACTCGATGTCGGTAGGCAAGCGGTAGCCGTTGGCCTCCGGATTGATCGTCACCGTCCACTTCACCGGATCATATTCACTCTTATTATGCGGATCGACCGTTTCCTTATCGATATTGTAATACGGTTCCAGACCTTCACGGATACTCCGCAGATTGCAATACTCCACAGCCTCGTACCAGCTGACCATCTCCACAGGACGGTCATCCCCCTTGAACAAGGAAGGATTCGTCCCCATCACTTCATACCATTCCTTCTGGGTCACTTCATATTTGCCTATATAAAAATCTTTCACTTCGATCTCTTCCCCATAGTAGTTCGACTTCGTGCTGACGAATGTCCCGCCTTCCACCAAGACAAAACGTTCCTCCGTATCCTTATCCCGCGTCTTCGTCTCCGCTTGCGAACAGGCGCTGACGATCATCAATACCGCTATGAAGAACAGCAGGCGAATTCTCATCGGATCGATCTCCTTTACTTGGTCATGTGTACGTCGTTGACCAGCCATATGCCCTTCGCTTCCGGCAGTGCGAGTAAGGCCGCCGGCCTGCTTCGGACCGGCAGCCTGCGTCACCGTCTTACCATACCGTTACATTGGAACGGCCGCTGCTTTGATACCCTTCAGTTGCCAGAACTTGATACGAATAGCTTGTACCAAGGTGCATGCCCGCATTGTACCAAGCATTGACATGATTTCTAAATGTGATCGAAACATTGTTGCCCGTCGGGCGCTTCGACTGACGAACACTCCAATATTGCGGGAAGGTCGCTGTACCATCAATCGAAGGTGCATTGTATCTCATCGTATGATAGATATCATATGTTCCCCCATCGCTGTACACCGTACCTCTCCATTCTCCTGTAGGACGATAGGTTCCCCAGTTGTCTACAACGTAATATTCAATCAGATGATGTCTTGTCCAACCGTACAACGTCAGATACGCATTGCCACTAGGCTCCCAGATGCCGGCATTGTAATTGATAACACGATCCGGAGAGCCTGTCGCCCAGCCTTTACCGATCACGAAATTCCCCGTGTTGTACCATTCTACGCTGTAGTTTCCGCCGGGGCCGTTGTTGGCGTAGATCGTTCCGCCTCCATCGGTCCAATATTGCCAGTGCGTATTCGCACTAACGGATGCCCCAAACAGGCACAAACCCAGCACAGCGACCATCACCGCCGACCAGACGGTCCTTCTCTTCACTTTGTTCATCGTTAAACCTCCCAATGATCATAGAATTCTCATTTCACAATCTTCATCTCTCTATCATTGCCCGTCTCCGAACCAACGATTCTAGCAGCCTATTTCATAGAACAATCATAGGCATGCACCTCCCCTTAGGTAAATTTTAGATTGTAAGCGTTTTAATTTCACTTAAGATATTAAACATATACCCCCAAAAATTAAACATTCACGATTCGTCATAATTCTTCGTTGACATGCGCTAAGAATCGTCAAATATCGACTTGCAGGCCCGCGATCCTGCAACTATCACTTGTAAAAAAACAACACCACACCGATCAGCGAAGCTTGCTTCCTATCAATCTGTGTTGGATTCTTGCCCATCAGGATGATCAGCGGGATAATAGGAAGAGTAGATCAACAGATAGGCAGGAGTGGATTCCCCATGGAATGGCCGACATCAATCTGGTTCTGGATCAGCGCATATGCCGTAGTGATCAATATCCTGGCTTACACCGCCATGGCCGCAGACAAATCATCCGCTAAGAAAGGAAAAAGACGCATTCCAGAGAAGAGACTGTTTACCATCGCTCTCCTTGGAGGCGCCTTAGGCATGTTCATCGGAATGCAGCGGCTGCGTCATAAGACGAAGCATCTTTCCTTCCGCTTGCTACTTCCGCTCTTCATCCTCGGTCATATGGTTCTGTTGGGGCTGCTTATTTATCCAATCCTGTAGACATCCTACACCCGCAGCGAACCGTGGAATCCCCTGGCTGCATAATAGGACTCCGCTCCGTTATGATACAGGAAGACCGTGTCATAGCGGCGGTCACAGAACAGGGCTCCGCCAAGCTTCCTAATCCGCTCCGGGGTCTTCACCCAGCTCGACGTCTTCAGATCAAAAGCCCCCAGCGTCTGCAGCTTGCGGTAGTCTTCCTCCGTCAGCATCTCGATGCCCATGTTCTCCGCCATCTCCATCGCGCTGATCGCCGGTTTGTTCTTCTTGCGTGATTCCCATGCCGCCTGGTCGTAGCACACGCTCCTGCGTCCCGTCGGGCTCTCCGGTGAACAGTCGAAGAAGATATACTCACCGGTTTGTTCATCCACTCCTACGACATCCGGTTCGCCGGTCCTCTCCATCTCATAGAGAGACCACAGCTTCTCCGCATGGGATTCCAGCCTTGCCTGCACATCATCCCATGTTACTCCTTCGTGGCGTTCCATGTGCTTGTGGAACCGCTCCTTCAATGCGGCCAGCAGTTCCTCGCGCTGCTCCGGGAGCAATTCTCGTTTGACTTCATTCATGCTTTTTTACCTCCTCTTCAAGATAAGCGCTGACGGGGGAAGCTCTCGGCTATGCAGCTTTGCAGTTCTTATCTCTATTTATTTATCGAGATACGCTTCATAGCGTTCTTGAGCCAGTTGCCAGGACTCCTCGTCATAGACCACCAGGCTGATCGCCATCTCATTCGTCTTAAGAAAATCTTCGATCACCGAAACCGCGATCTCCATCGCCTGATCTTTAGGATATCCATAGGCTCCGGTGGATATCAATGGAAAGGCGATGCTGCGAAGGTTGTATTCTTTGGCCAGCGCCAGCGAATTCCTGTAGCAGTCCGCCAGCAGCTTCGCTTCATCACAGCTGCCGCCCCTCCAAACAGGCCCCACGGTATGAATCACGTGTTTCGCCGGCAGGTTGTAGCCGCCTGTGATCTTCGCTTGTCCAACCTCACAGCCGCCGAGCGTGCGGCATTCTTCCAGAAGCTGCGGTCCGGCCGCGCGATGAATGGCTCCGTCCACTCCCCCGCCGCCCAGGAGGGTAGAGTTCGCCGCATTGACGATCGCGTCGGCTTGAATCTGGGTGATATCTGCACGAATGATCTTCAAAGGCATCGCTTGAACATCCTTTCTATTTTTTATGATTCATCCAGGCTGCTGATCAGGTAAGGACGCACGATCTCCTCACTGACTTCCCACAGCTTGCGCGCCAGTTCATCGTCGCTGGCACGCTTCGAGATCTTCGCCGGTTGGAGGCGGTAGTAATATTGACCGGTGACCTCGCTGACCTCATCGCTGGTCGCCAGATAGATGAGCGTCTCCGCTGCCTTCTCTGGTGTCTGAAAAAAAGGCCGCAGCAAACGCATTACCGTCTTGCCAAATCCCGTGTCCCGATCGATCCCGATATTCGAGGCTACTGCTCCCGGATGCATGCTGTTGACCGTTACCCCTGTTCCCTCAAGGCGGCGTGCCAACTCCCGGGTGAACAGGATATTGCACAGTTTCGAACGACCGTAGGCTGCGAAAGCGGAGTAACCCCGCTTCATATCCAGCTGATCAAAATCCATCTTCCCGATCTTATGCGCCCCCGATGAGACGACGATGATCCGTGCTCCCGGAGTGCGCGTGATCGTCGGCAGGAGGTTGCGGGTGAGCAGATAATGGCCGATGTGATTCACGCCAAACTGAAGCTCAAACCCATCCTTCGTCTCGCGCCGGTCCAAGGTGATCACGCCGGCACAGTTGACGAGCAGATCCAGCCGGTCATACTTGCTGATGTAAGCTTCGCAGAAGCGAGCCACACTGGCCATATCCCCGAGATCGGCGAGCAACAGTTCTGCGGAACCGCCGCTCTTCGAGAGGATCTCCTGCAGTGCCTCTCTGCCCCGCTGTTCGCTGCGGCACAGCATGACGACATGATAGCCTCTTCTCGCCAGCTCCGTCGCCGATGCCTTCCCTAGTCCTGAATTCGCTCCTGTAACAAGCGCGATTTTCTTCATCATCCTCACCCTTGTCCAGTCGATGCGTGCTTTGATTTGGTTTGCGTTCTGCTCTATTACTTTCATAATCTATTGTGCAAGATAACCCCGACCCTCGGCAAGTTTATCCAGTTGGGATGAAGTAAAATGAGCGGTTGGAATCAAAAAACCCATGACCAGGCATTTCTGATCATGGGGGTGCAGTTCTCTTGCCATGCGGTTCCGTGAGTCAACAGTAACTGTCGATTCAGTGAGCAACATCTGAGACACCGCTGCAACACTGCTTCGACACTGCTGCGACCGCTCGTGAGACGACAATCATTGTCGACTCAGCTTGCCAGATGCGGAATCCACGCTTGAGACAACAATTCCTGTCGACTCAGCCTGTCAGAGGCAGTATCCATGCTTGAGACAACAATTTTTGCTGACTCAGTCCGTGCAACGGCGGAATGGGTACATGAGACATCAAAATGTATCGTTTCAGATGCCCGTTCGATCACACCCCGCCGGCTTCCTTTAACTTCTCCCATCGCTCCCGTGTGAGCACCATATTATATGAGTCGATCAGTTTGCCGTCATCTTCCAGTGCCCCTTCTTCCACACTCTCCAAGACAAAACCAGTCTTCTCATAGACGCGCTGTGCCCTCGGATTAAAGGCAAAGACGCTCAAGGTCAATTGTTTCAGATCGGTATTCTGGAACATGTAGTCTCGAATCAGCAAGGTCGCTTCGGTTCCCAGCCCGCGATTCCTTCCCCTTGGTCCGATGAGGATCCTGTAGTTCATACTATGTTTAACGGGATCGTGCTCATTGACTACCACTTCTCCTACGACTACATCGGCGCTGCGATCAACAATGGCAAGGTCCAACCGGTCTGCCTGCTCATTGCGCGTGCTGTACCAGCGAACGATAACCTCGCTGTCATATACCTCATCGCTTCCCGTTAGCCTGATCACCTCAGGGTCCCTGAGACACTGTTCCATATATGGGATATCCCCGGGCTCAAACGGCCGAAGAATAACGCGATCCCCGATTATGGTGGGTTTATGCAACAGATCTGTCATCTATCGAACACCTCTTCTTCGCTCCAGAGCTGACGACCACTTCTATTCCCCGTCCATCGCCATCTCTTGCGAAATATTTTCCCAGAATATTTCCTACATTATAATAGATTGGCATCTATTTGCATCCATCCGCCTTTCGGTATAATAAAAAAAGGAGCCGTCTTGGCTCCTATGCTTACTGAATATATTATGAGAGTCTGGTTAAGATTCCGTTGTTAAACCGGTATCGGACCCCGTTGATCGTGAACACTTCAGCCGGATTGATCCCTAGGTGTTCCAATAACTTCGCCGTACTGACGGAATAGGGGGAGGATTCTCGCGAGCGGTATTCCTCCATGGTCATCTTATTCGCTGACAGATCCAGCAGATCCATCAGGCGGCTGATGAGGCGGTTCGCTTCACGATGCTCCTCTTCTGTATAGGATCTATGATGCATCGCGGCTGCATATTGATAAGGAGTAACGCTTGTACCAGGAGCGGATGCTTGAATCATCGGACTGATATTCGTTTCGATCAGGCCATTGCTGTGCAGCCTAAAACGCAGCGGCTTGCCGTTGATGGATCCAAATGAGTACACTTCACTAGGTTTGATGTTCACCTGATTCTGACTGTTCGCGGCTGGAACGGCATATGCTTGGAAGATCGGCGACAGTTCCACTTGATCGGCACGATGCCCAGTTCGAAGATCCCGGCGATCGTAATGATCCGTCGCAATCCCAAAAGAAACTTGATTCGCAGTTATGTCGCTGACAGAAGAAATTCTCATCCTTTATTCCTCCAACCTAGTTGTAGTTACCATTTTTATTTATTTACTCTAGCATCAGACTTTCTTGCAACAATCGAATGAGTGATAGCAGATTCCTCTATGGTTTCAAAATCACCATTCGAATTTATAGTTGTTAATCCGAAAGTTCCTGTAACCGGATCATTCCAATAGAGCCTTAACACCGGTTTGATCCAACCCCTACCACCTACTAAATTATTTGAAACCCAATACTGAGTTGTCCAAATTTGTTTTGCTGGTTCTCCCCTAAAATTAGTTATGTAAATACCCGATGTAATATAATAACCGTTGCCTTGGCTATTAAACAACGCTACATGTGTGTTGTTATAGTTCATCCCACATCCAAGATAAGTAGTACAGATGTCATATGCCACGCTTATGAGATCTATTGTCGCTCCATCAGGAATATTGGAATCATTCTTCAGATCCCAAATGCCTTCGCGAGACCAAACATTCGTTCCATACACCCATACAGTCTGAGGTGAAGAATTGCCCGCATTATAGAAAGTAGATGCATAAGTAGTGCTCGTAAAAACAAGGATTAAAGTAGAGGCTAAAAATAAAACCTTATTTCTCATATTAAACCACCTCTACTAAACTTTGTTTATATCAACTTTACTCCATTATGATATTGTTGTCAATCATTTCTTTTAATGTATATTTGTTGAAAATATTTAAAAATACCCCTCTCGTCAATGCATCAAGGGCTTAGGAAAACCAACCAAGGTAGGCTGTAAGCAGGAGGGAAAAAACAACCCGTCGACGAATATTCTAAAATATACAACGTTCGACCTACTTACAGCACCAAACTTATATCATCGACATAACAACACGTCCTAGCATAATATGGTTATGATGGAGGGATGACCGATGTTCAGCATCATCTTATCCTTAGTGATCGCTGCAGGACTCATATCCGGCTTCGTGCTGTTCCGAAGAAATACCATCCCTGCACCATCTGCTCCCGTACACCGCACGGGTCCTCCAAAAGAAACCATCTCCATCATCATCCCAGCCAGAAACGAAGAACACAACCTGCCATTACTCCTTAAATCACTGCAACAACAAACCCGCAAACCCGATGAGATCATCGTCGTAGATGATCATTCTGTGGACCGCACGCGGCAGATCGCCGAAAGCTACGGTGTCAAAGTGTTCACCTCCCCCGAACTGCCCAGGGGATGGACGGGCAAGAACTGGGCGCTGTGGAACGGATATCAGCAATCGACCGGTGATCTTCTCATCTTCCTCGATGCTGATGTACGGCTGGCAGAGACAGCCATTGAATCGCTCGCTGCGGAACGGGGCAAACAGGGCGGCGTGATCTCCGCATTTCCATATCACATGACTGAGAAGTTTTATGAACGATTCGCGATGATCCTGAATATGCTCGGGGTATTCGTCTTCACCTCGCCCTTCGAGCGAAAGAACCGTGAGAAAGGGCTCTTCGGTGCCTGTATCGTGACGACAAGAGAGGACTATGAGAAGATCGGCGGTCACAAGAGCATCCATGCAGAGATGCTTGAGGATCTCAATCTAGGGGCAAGCTTTCAACGCGCCGGCATCAAGGTCACCAACTATATCGGCTTCGGCTTGGTATCGTTCCGCATGTATCCCGACGGCATCCGCAGTGTGCTGCAAGGGTTCGGCAAGGCGGCGATCCTGAGCATCGCGAAGTTCCAGCCGCTGACCTTGTTCTTCGTGATCCTGTGGCTGATCGGACTGATCATCTCGCAATGCTGGATCTTCACCATCGGTCATGGACCTTGGCTGCCGCTGTTGATCGGTTATATTTTATATGCTATAGAAATATACATCATCAATCATTCCATCGGTCGTTTCGGATGGATTCATCCCGCACTCCATGTGCTGTCGACCATCTTCTTCTTGATCGTGCTCGTCTACTCTCTGTATCACTCTCTTGTTCGTAAACAAGTCATCTGGAAAGGCAGATATATCGATGTAGGGGGGAAAGCATCATGACGATCATGATAACGCTGGTCTGCTTCTTGATCGGGTCCTTGATGTTCTCATATTGGATCGGCCGTATGCTCAAAGTGGATATCCGCTCCATCGGCGACGGCAACCCGGGAGCGGCGAACCTGTGGAGTGCGGCGGGTTATCGCTTCGGCTTGTTGGGCGTCCTGTTCGACTTCATGAAGGGGTACTTGCCCATCTCCATCGTCGTGAATTCCGGACTGGCAAGCGGTGATCAGCTGATCCCCGTCGTTCTGGCGCCGATTGCTGGACACGCCTTCACGCCCTTCTTGAAATTTAACGGCGGCAAGAGCCTGGCCGTTACCTTCGGCGTATGGAGCGCACTCACAGAATTCCGTGCATCCCTGGCTTATGCGCTGATCCTCGCCGTGCTTCTGCTGCTGACGATCGCGATGAAGAACGGCGCGATGCCGACCAGCGATGAGAACGGGCTGATGACGACGGCAGGATTCGTGCTGATGGGCATCTACCTGTACTATGCCGGATACCCTTCCTATGTCATCTGGATCTGGCTCGGCAACTTCCTGCTCTTATTCTGGAAGAACCGCGTCGGCATTGCGCAGCTGATCCGAGCAAAGCTCAAGGACAGGGAAGAAGAGTATACGCATTCTGCTTAGTGGATGGCATGCTGAGTCGACAATGTTTGTCGTCCCACGCAATTTTGCTGCTGTTGTCCATGCTGAGACGATAGGATTTGTTGTCTGGCACGTCGATCCCGTATCTGCATGAGCTGCATCAACAAACTTTGTCGTCTCACGATCCAATCTCGCTTCCGTACGGCTGAATCAACATATTTTATCGTCTCTCACATGCGTCCCCGCCCCTTCCCATGTTGAATCGACAAAGATTGCCGTCTCATGCACCAATCCGATTCCGTGTACCTTTCCCACCATCGTACATGACAAGTCGGCAGTTATTGCCGGCCTCATACGGCACTTATTTCCGGCACTTATTGCCTTCTCACGCATCACGCATCGAGCTCTCGAGCAGCCTTCCTCTTCCATGTGAAGGGCAGATAGAGCAGCAAGAACAACACCACGGCCACGACTTCCAAGGAGAGGATGTACCAGGGATGCGGGCCGAGCAGATCCAGCAGCGACGGGGTGTCGGGTTTGCGGGAGACGAACATATAGTTGCCGCCGGTAATCGTATTGATCACATAGACCACACCAGCAAGTACGTTTAGAAAACCCATCGTGATCGCAATGGACTTCAGCGTCGGGCGGTATCCTTCCACCCAGACCATGTAGAGTACCGCCAACATGATCGCAATATGCGCCGCAAAAAATTCAATAAACCGATAATGAGGAAAATCATAATACAGCACCGGAGTGAGCAAGGCCTGCAAGGCGCCGCCGATCCCTGTGAAATAGACGATTTGAAAAATCGCCCGACTTCTCCAGATCAGCATCACCACACACATATACAAGGAGATCGTACACAGCTCCAATGGCAAAGTATCTTTGACATTATAGATGCCTTCGGTGACATACCATAAATTCAAAGAGAGCTCGCATAGGATGAGCACGACGGCCAAGGCCGCTCGAGTCAACCTCCACCTGCGATTCGATTGCGAGATCCACCGCCGCCCGGCATATAAAGTTAGAAGCAGTGCAGCCATGATCCCCAAAGCAGCCAAATGCGACGCGGAATATGCGGTGAACGTATGCGAACTATACGCATCCAGCCAATCTCTCATCTAAGGCCCTCCCCATCTCCCTCGATCTTTTTGCCAACAACGTTATTTTCTTCACCAACAACCAAAAACCTCTCTTCAAGAGATGCTGTCTGGCTGCCATAGGTTCCCAGTTGATGCATCTTGTCCACACCAGTGGAACGCGCATTGCCATTCATCTTTATTTGACTTGATAGGTTACACGTACTATGATTATAGAAGTGAATATTTGTGCGTGCTGACTTTTAGCTTGACTCTCATTGTACTTATATGTACCAATCTCCGCCTTATACTCGAACTGTCTCTTCACCCTTCGCCATGAAGCGGTGTCTTTCTTTTTTTACAGCCAATATTCCATAACACCTTATACTCCATGACTTCTTCAAAATCCAATCATTCGAAATTCATTCTATAAAAACAAATTCAATAGAAATCGAGGTAGGCATCCATGACTAAACCGAGATTATGGACGAAAGACTTCATCTTCTTGATGGGCACGAATTTCTTTATCTCTTTGACATTCTATACGCTGATGACCACGATGGCAGCTTACGCCATTCAGCAGTTCCAAGCATCGGAAAGCAGTGCCGGCCTTGCTTCCAGCATCTTCGTATTGGCGGCAGTATTCTCTCGCTTGTTTACTGGAAAATATCTGGAGTTGATCGGCCGCAGGAAGCTGTTATTCATCAGCCTAGGCTTGTTCCTCACAGCATCCTTACTCTATCTGCCGATCAATAATCTCTACTTACTCCTGATCGTTCGCTTCATCCACGGGATCGCCTTCGGTTCTTCTTCGACAGCGATGATGACTTCGGTGATGAATCTGATCCCGGACAGCCGAAGAGGGGAAGGAACGGGATATTTCTCGCTGAGTTCTACAGTTGCCACTGCTATTGGACCATTCGTGGGCCTGTTCATTGCACAGCACGCGGATTATTCGGTGATCTTCTTCGTATGTACGGCCTTTGCCATCCTGGCGATCGTGATGACGCTGTTTGCCAAGATTCCGGAGATTGAGCTGTCTGAAGAACAGCGGAAGAAGATGAGACGAGGAATCCATCCTCGGGATTTCTTCGAGATCAAGGCTCTGCCGATCTCCATCCTCATGATCTTGATGGGGATTGCTTATGCAAGTATCGTGTCCTTCATGAATACCTATGCGGCGGAGATTCACTTGACGGAAGCAGCCAGCTACTACTTCATCGTCTATTCGATCGTATTGTTCGCTTCACGCCCGCTCACGGGTAAGCTGTTAGATCTCAAAGGCGATAACGTCGTCATCTATCCCGCTCTCGTCATGTTCGCAGCGAGCTTGCTCCTGCTCAGCATGTCCAGCAATGCGTTCATCTTCTTGCTGTCCGGTGCACTGGCGGCCTTGGGCTTCGGTACGATCATGTCCGCCAGCCAGGCGATCGCGATCAAGCTGACACCGAAGCATCGCTACGGGCTTGCAACATCGACGTTCTTCATCTGCTTGGACGGCGGTGTCGGAATCGGTCCCTTCTTGCTCGGCTTCCTGGTGCCGAAGATCGGCTACGATGGTATGTATCTGACGCTGGCGGTCATCGTAGGTTTGTCGATCTTCCTATATTATGTACTTCACGGCAGAACCGCATCCGCGCCGCAGATAGCACTGCAGAAAGATCAACAACCGGCATGGCAGACGAAGTATTAATCTTGGAGAGACACAAGGACCTTGCAGCGCATGCATCATGGCATCGTGCAAGGTCCTTTTTTTGTTGCTGCTCGGCGAAAAA
>NZ_BMAQ01000039.1 GCF_015472005.1 Insulibacter thermoxylanivorax
GTTCACGAGGCGGCGGCGGCAAATGGAAATAACGAATAACGCCAACAGGCGGCAGTCCTTCTACAGAAGGTCTGCCGCCTGTTCTATGATCCGCTCGATCTGCGCCGCCGCCTGCCGGAGATCCGCCTTTTCCCCCCGCCGCAGCTTCGCTTCCAGGGCAGCGAAGATCGCGGCGATCTCATGGATCGCTGCTTCCCTCCGCTGCCTCACGGCCGCTGCATGAGTGCTTCAACTTCCCGGCGAAGTTCAAAAGCTTCCTGCTGCAATGCACGCAAAGACTTCTCCGCCTGCCCCTCAGCCAATCCCAGCTCGAGATCTCGGAAGCGTTCCGATGTCAGAAGCCGCTCAAGCCTCCCCTTAGCATCCGCCGCAAACGCTTGTCCCTCGGTGAGCATGCGCCTCGTCCAGCGCCGCTTCACGATCAGCGCTGCCATATGACCACGATCAGTGCGATTGCAGCAGCCAGAATAGTCAAAGTCAATATATTAGAGAATATATATGCGATTAGATCTGGAATCCAGCGGGCAATCTCCGCCGCGATGATCTCTTCCATCTGTCCATATCCTCCTGAGATAACGGCATGCCAAACCCCTCATCCACTCACCCGGCAGCATGATGCCAGATATGAAGCCAGCCCTGTCAGGATTTTGTCCGATCAATATGCATAAAAGGCTCGACACATAGCTTTATTTTTATTATCGTTTAGTTTGAACCTTCTGCTTCTGAGCCGGAGGATCGTTCCCATGCGGGATGCCGCGGCATAGCAGCGGTGACGGCAGCACAGGAATCCCGCCGGATGACAGGCTTCTTAAGCTTCTTACATGTATTATGCCCACGAATGATGGGATGACGGTTGTTTTGGCAGCGACTATGGCAAGCTAGATGCAGAAAGGAATGATCACGCGTGAACGCCGTCGTATTCGATCTAGAATTGGTGAAACGATTCCGCAAAGGACAACCTTCGGAGATCGTGGAGATCGGGGCTTGCAAAGTCGATCTTTCCTCGAGGGAGATCATCGATCAATTTCAGATCTATATCGCGCCGCGCAAAGGTTACATCGCCAAGAGCACGCGCAGCTTCATCAATATGAGCAAACAAGACATGTTGTCCGCTGTGCCCTTCCGCGTCGGCATCAAGCGGTTCGTCGAATGGCTGGGCGAGGACTATTACTTATGTTCCTGGGGCAAGGATGACCGCATTCACCTCATCGATGAATGCATCCGCAAGAAGGTCAACTTGAAGTGGCTCATCAATTACAATGATATTCAGAAGCAGATCGGCGCTGTGCTGCGAGAAGACAATCGCAATCAGTTAGGCCTGCAGAACGCCTTAGAGCTGGCCGGCATCGAACCCGTGGGGCTGGCGCACCGCGGGATCGACGACGCGATCAATACGGCGAGACTCATGATCCGGCTGCTGGATCATATCCAATTGCAGCGCAATGAGGTGACGGACCAGGAGATCAAACAGTTCATCCAGAAACGGCAGAGGAAACGACAAGCACGCGCCAGAGCACTTAGTACAGCCAAAAATAAATCCCCTGAAGCCTCAGAGGAACAAAAAAGCGACCCGTCCTAGATTCCAGGTCCCCTCCAAGGAGGGGGCCTGGCTTTATACAACTCCAATCACAAACCAAACAGCTGCAGCAGGAACATCGCGCCGATACCTGTGATCACCGTGAACAATAGACTTCTCGTTGCGATCGCAACGATGAGGGTCGGAATAAGGGCGAGCAGATTCACGTTCTCCATCAGCGGAATGAAGCTCTCCCCTTCCGTTAACACCGCCTGCACCAGCAGCGCCGTCATGACCGCGATCGGCACGTATTGCAAGAACCGCAGCAGCCACTCCGGCATGCCGAACTTCGTGATCAGCACCATCGGCAGCACGCGGGGCAGCAAGGTGACGAGCGAGACCCCGATCAGCAGCCAGAGGAATCCTTCGCTGAGCGTCATCGTTCCACCACCATCCCAGTAATCGCCGCAGCCACTGCCGCCGCGATCACCGCGATATGGCCCGGCAGCCAGAGGAAGGCAAGGACGAAGTAGACGATCGTGCTGCCGGCAACGATCAAGTCCGTTCTGAATTTCTTACGGTGGATCAGGGACTGCACAACCAGCCCGGCGAACATCGCCGGCAGGGCAAAGCCCAGCCCAAATTGCTGCGGATTCGGGATCCAGGTGCCGAACCAGGCGCCGACCAGCGTCGCCAAGACCCAGTTGATCTGCGCTGTGATATTCATGCCCAGCATCCACTGGTCGCGATGGGTCGTATTCGGGGTCAAACGGTTAATCGCTACGCCGAAGGTCTCGTCGGTCAACTGGGCGCCCAGGATGAAATTCTTCTTCGCTGAATACTGCCGGAACATCGGAGCTAACGCCGCGCTGAGCAGAAGATGGCGCAGATTGACGAAGAACACGGTGACGATGATGGATAAGATCGAACTGCCCGCACTCATCATGCCGGCGACGATGAACTGCGCCGAGCCCGCATACAGGAACACGGACATCAGCCCGATCTCCAGAACGCTCAGCCCCTCGGCCGCACCGACCACTCCCGCAGCGAAGCCGATGCTAAGGTATCCCAGCAGCGTCGGGATACAGTCCTTCACCCCACCCCAGAAGGTGAGCCGTTCCAGCGGCAGCTGACCGGAAGGGCTGAGCTCTGCCTGAGCCGCAGCAGAGTCAGAGGGAAGAATCGGATTCTCTATAGGATGTTCTATAGGCTTCTCTGTATGCGAGCCATTCACGGCTGAAGAGTCCGCCGTCAATCTGCGTAACGATTGTTGCCTGCCAGATCTGCGCACTTGCTCGTTCCTCTCCCTTTATTATGATCTGTATGTAAATCATGACTCAGCATTCGCTGAGCCATTCTCCCCGCAACCTCCACTCCTGCATAACAGACTCTTTGCCTAATCCTTCACAACTGCTCCGCACATTCCATCTCTTCCTCTGGCATGAGATGCTTCCCCGCTGCTCGATAAATCAACCACTGAGCTGCAGCAGCTTAAACCTCCGCATGCGCGATTTGGACCTGTTTGACCCTGCGCTGCACCAACCTCAAACGGATGAAGAAGCCAATGGCAGCACAGGTCAGTCCAATCGTAATGCCGATCCAGAATCCGTAAGGACCAAGTCCTGTGGACTGCGCCAGCCAATATCCCGAGGGGATGCCGATCAGCCAATAGGCGATCAATGCCGTGATGAACGGCACGGTGACATCCTTATAACCCCTTAAGATTCCCTGCAGAGATGCTTGAGAAGCATCCGACAACTGGTAGATCATAGCGAACAGGAAGAACTGAGCCGCCAGTTCGATGACCCGACGGTCATTATTGTAGATATAAGCGATCGGCTCGCGGAAGAAGAACAAGAGCATCGCGCCGATCGACATGATCCCCAGGGCGCCTAGAACGCCCAGCACCGAATACTGCCTCGCATCGTCATAACGCCTGCTGCCCACCTCATAGGCGACGACGATCGTCAGCGTCATCGAGATGCTGAGCGGCATCATGAACATCAGCGATGAGAAGCTCATCGCGACTTGGTGCGCTGCCAGCGTGACTGTATCGAACATCGAAGCGACGAGCAGGGTCATCAGAGAGAAGATGCTTGCCTCGAAGAAGATCGATAAACCTATCGGCACGCCGATGCGAATCTGCTCCCACCATGCTGTGAGGGACGGCCGATACCATCTGCGGAACAGCTGATACGACCGGAAGACTTCCAGCCGCGCCGCCAGCAGGATGCTGACGAAGAGGATCACCCAATAAGTCACCGCCGTCGCCGCACCGGCACCGATTCCGCCTAACCTGGGCAGTCCAAGCTTGCCGAAGATGAGCAGATAGTTAAGGACGACATTGAGCGGCAGACCGATGAGCAGGATGATCTTCATCGTAATCCCCGTATACCCTTGTGCATCAAAAAAATATCGCAGCACCTGCGAGGCGAAGTAAGGGATGATGCCAAATCCTATGGCAATCAAATAATGCTTAGCGACATGATACACTTCGGGATCGTCGATATCGATGAGTCCGAGAACCGGATCGAGGAAGAAAACCCCCGCCGTGATCAGAACTACGCTGATCAACAGAGAGACATAGAGGCCCTGCGTGACGGCCTGGGAGATCTTCTCGCGCTCTCCACTTCCCAGCAGCTGCCCGATGATCGGCGAGATCGCTAGGATGATCCCGCCAAGCCCGATCGATATGGGCATCCACAGGTTAAATCCAACGGCCACCCCCGCCTGCTGAGCTGTACCTGCACGCCCCGTCATCATCGTATCCACGACGGTCATCGCATTGTAGCTGACCTGCGTGATGAGGATCGGCCATAACAACTTCAGGAATAACCGGATTTTCTCCCGCAGTGTATAGGTCTGATGCATCGTTCGTTTCTCCTTTTCACCTATGATTGTTGCTCATATCTCAGCAAATCCAAGATTTCGCAAGGCAAAGCAGCATTTGTCCATACACGAAATACACGAAATACACGAACACACGAATATACGAATATACGAAACCCAGGGAGCCTTAACCCCCTGGGCTGTACCCCAATCGATTGTATCGAAGGGCTTGCTACGGGTCAATATCATCCCCGAAGCGTTCCACGCAACCGGTTATCCTTACCAGTCGTCGGTGATATTCTTATTGATCTTATTCAAACTGGGCGGAAGTTTCCTCATCTTCTCCGCCTTCGGCGTGATTACTTCGTCCTTCCTGGAAGCCTGACGCTGCAATTCCCGGAAGGACTGACTCTTATGACGCGCATACCGCTTCACCCCTTGAAGCTTAATATTCCCGCCGCAACCCGAGCCATCCTTAGCAATCACAGCCAGGCTCCCGCGCCGCTGACAAGGTCAATGTGTGATCAATAAGCCAGGGCGAACAAGCCCCGAATCTGCGACAGATAGCGGATATTGCTCGCTTCTTTCATCAGAGCAGCAGGCGTGCCCTTTAGCTTAAGACCGCTGGCGCCGATGGTGCCGATGGCGTCCTTGCGGCCCAAGCTGCCCAGCGTTCCGGAGAACACCGGCTGGAACTCCTTCAGCACTCCGCCTTTGATCACCGCGGACAGGTTATATCCGACGGCCTCCCCCATCTGCCAAGCCAGCTGCGCCGTCGGCGGATAAGGCACGCCTTCCGGATTCATGACGACTGCACTGTCCCCCGCCAGGAAAATCTCCGGATGCGACGTTGATCGCAGGTGCGGTGTCACCGTTGCCCGGCCGCGGTTTACCTCGATGCCGCTGTTTGCAACCACGCTGTTGCCCTGCACACCGCCTGTCCATACGACGGTTCCGGCTTCGATGATCTGACCGTCTTTGAGCGAAACCTTATTCCCATCAACCTCGGTGATCGGCTGACCGAGTATGAAGCGTACTCCCCGTGCTTCGAGGCTTGTCTTCGCCCGCTCGACCAGATCTTCCGGGAAGCCCCGCAGAATCGTCGGCATGGCCTCTACGCAATAAAGCTTCACCTCATTAAAATCAATGCCATGTTGGGCGCACAGCTCTGGCAGCATATCGGCCATCTCGCCGACCAATTCGATACCTGTTAAGCCGCCGCCGCCGATGACGAAGGTTGCGTCCGCTGGGTTCTTCGTCTTGGCGTAACGCGCGATCGACTGAAGGATATGCTGATGGATGCGTTTGGCATCGTCGACGGATTTGAGTACGAAGCTGTTCTCCTGCAGTCCAGGGATGCCGAAAAAAGCCGTCTCGCTGCCCAGCGCGATGACCAGATAATCGTAAGTCAGGGTCATGCCGTTGGCCAGTTTAACCTCTTTCTCATCCGGGATGATCTCGGATACCGTGTCCACGCGGATGCCTACATCGGTTCCTTCGAGCAATTTATGAAGCGGCAGGGCCACCGCTTTCTCATGCAGGTTGCCTACAGCGAGGCGATGCAGTTCCGTGATGATCTGGTGCGTCGAATATCGGTTGACTAATGTAATCTCTGCTTGTTCCGGCGTCAGATAACGGCGTGCAGTCAGAGCGGTCAACAATCCGCCGTAGCCGCCGCCGAGGATTAAGATTTTTTTCATCCTTATGTTCACCTCAATCTTAGCGTTGTTGTTCCCGTTCGGACAGCACGTTCATGTATGCTTGCAGGAAACGGAACATCTTCTGGACCTGCGGATCCTTCAGCATCTTGACCAGATCGAAGAGACCGATGGTTCTGGTATCGCTCTTCGCACGGTCTCCGGCCTCTATGGCAGCCGATGCATAATGTTTCACCTTGTCCTTGACCGGATTCAAGACTTGCATGAAACCGCCCTTCATATCGTCGAGCAGGATGCGGTCATTGGCAACCGTCTGCAGCAGATCGTAGGTTTTGGTCATCGTGGTCATCATCTCGGTGATCTTAGGCAATTGTTCAACCAAGGTCTGCAGCGAAGATTGCACTTCCGGCTTCATCAATTGTTCAAGCAGATCTTGTTGCAGCGTTTTCCCCGCCGATTGAGCTGCTGCTTCCGAGTTTTTTGGCTCGGGGTTCTTTGTGTTTTCCATTCTGACTGATCCTCCTTCTTTAGCTCTGAGAGACATCGCCGGACAGGGAAGAGATGCGATTCTTAGGAAAATTGTTCATTTTTTCACAATCAGCTGCGTACTTCTCCTTGGAAGTACTTAGCCGGCATCAAGCCAATGAATCTGAATGAATCATCATACTACAATGAATCGCGTCATTTCTCTCCTTATCCTCAGCCTGCTTCTTTTCCTCGTCTTATCGTTTTTCTATCATAGTACATTATACACAATAATTTATCATATTCACTGAAAATCGTACATTTTTTGTTGCAAATTTTATGGTTAATCGTTAAAATTCGCACAGCTTTTTGGGGAATCCCTTGCGAATAACCTTTAACCTCCGCCCCTTCCTCCTTCCATCCAACAAAAAAAGACCTCCGTTCTTTACGAAGGCCCTTCAAACATCACTCAGACTCATTAGGCGGCATTCATCACATTCAGCCTGATGCGATTGCCGGCCGGATCTTCCAGATACCAGCCGTCCGCCGCTTCCGACCACTCCACCCCTGCGCGGTGAAGCTGATCCAGCAGAGACTGCAGAGCGGTCTCATCGGGCAGCAGGATCGTGTAATAGTCAAGAGCCGGACTTCCTGCAGGCGGTCTGGGCGCACCCGCGCCGGCCCAGATATTCAGCCCGAGATGATGGTGATAACCGCCCGCAGCGATGAACAAGGCGCCCCAGCCGCTCGAACCGTCCAACATCATATCGAAGCCCAGCTGATCGCAGTAGAACCGCTTCGCCGCATTCAGATCATTCACATGCAGATGCACATGGCCGATCTTCGTGCCAGCCGGAAGCCCATGCCACTCGTGTCCTTCTGCTTCATGCAGCAAGCCGCGCCAATCAATCGGTTCCGTCACCATATGAATATACCCGTTCGGCTGATACTCCCACTCGATGCGAGGTCGGTCCCGATAGATCTCGATCCCGTGGTCATCAGGATCCGAGATGTATAAGGCTTCACTAACCGCGTGATCCGCTTGTCCGATCTCGATGCCCTTGTCCATCACCTGCTTCAGGAAGACGCCCAGATCCCGCCGCGTCGGCAGCAGCACGGCAAAATGGTAGAGTCCCGTCGTTCTTCTCGGCCGCTTCACCGACGGATCCGGAATCTGCTCCAACACAAGCAGCGTCTTGCCCTCTTCTGCCCCTAATTCCGCCATTCCTTCGCCGCGGCTGAGCACGCGCATGCCGATGATCTCCTCATAGAATGCGATCGAACGCTCCAGCTGGCTGACCCGCAGCTTCACTTCGCCCATTTCGATGTTCGGATGTATTTTCGTCATGGATAGAACCCACCTTTATGCATTTTATGCCTGCTGTTAACTGTTACTCCGTCTGCCTGCCGGCAGCAAGTTTTAACCGATATTTAGGATAAAAACTTCAAACCATACCTGCTGCTGAGCGATGATATCCGAAATTTCGTATAAAACTCGCCGTTAACGCCAACTTTTCTTCACTTTTATCCTAATTTTTGGTCAAAATGCAGAAATCACCCTGATTGCAGCGTCTATTTATCCTAATTTTAGGATAAACCCCTTGCTCAACATCCCCATCATCTAGTTATAACGCAATTAGATTACATAAAGTTAGCATATATCATAATTACAGTATAATCAAGATCCTGTTCTTCCACATTGTTCTACTTAATAAACCTTTATGTTGACTAAGTAGGGATTATCCGATAAACTAATTGTTAATTAAATATCTCGATATACGGCGGGCGGAGGAGAAAGATCGTCTTTTTCTTCCGCTATTTTTAAATGAACCGCATGCGTATATCCGATCCCACACCTTATAGAAAGGTAATTGACACCTATGACTAATTTTAGAGTCCTTTTGTTTTACAAATATATCCTGATCCCCGATGCCGAGCGCTTCGCAGCAGAGCATCTGGCTTACTGCAAAGAACTCGGAATCAAGGGCCGCATCTTGATCGCGGACGAAGGGATTAACGGCACACTGTCGGGAAGCATCGAACAGACGGAGCAGTATATGCGTGATCTGCGCAGCAATCCGCTGTTTCAGGATATCGTGTTCAAGATCGATGCAAGCGATGCGCATGCGTTTAAGAAAATGTTCGTCCGTTATCGCAAGGAATTGGTCACACTGCGTTACGATAGACCGCTGGATCCGAACCGCGACGGGGGCGGACGCCTGCGGCCAAGCGAGTTCTATGCGTGGCTGCAGCGTGAGGATGTGGTCGTCTTGGACGGTGCGGATGACACCTGCCACCATCAGCATCTCGTCTGCGATGACTGTTTGGAAACCAAACACGGATACTGCTCGACAGCTTGTGAAGACCATGACCATCAGCAGCTGATGAACCGCTGAGGAACAGTATGCAGACAACATAAGGTACCAAGCATAAGTAAGACCGTGCAAGCATATCAGCCGATGTTTGCAGACGGCGTTTTGATTATTTTTGAAGACAGGGGGTGATCCTATGCATGAGACAGAGATGTCGACCCGTAACAGGATCATGCACTTGCTCAAGATCCACGGTGAACTGAGTGCGAAGGATCTCAGCGAACAGCTCGGCATCACAAGCATGGCCGTGCGTCGTCATATCGCGACCTTAGAGCGGGATAACTTGATTGAATCGACCACCGTTCGCCAGCCGATGGGACGGCCCGCCGCAGTCTACCGGTTGACGGAACAAGCGGAGGATTTCTTCCCGAAGAACTACCACACGATCGCCCTCGACCTCCTCTCGGAATTAGAGCAGGATGCCGGGATCGCCACGGTGAATCGGCTGTTCGAACTTCGGCAGCAGTCGCTTCTTCAGCGTTACCGGGAGAAGATCACGGGGAAGACGCTGAAGGAGCGAGTCGCCGAACTCTCCGAGATTCAGAACGAGAACGGCTACATGGTACAGTGGCAAGCCACCGGCGAAGATGAATATATCCTTACGGAATACAACTGTCCAATCTTCCAAGTCGCCGGCAGATACAACCATGCCTGCGCCTGTGAACAGAACTTATTCGAATCCTTACTCGATGCGGAAGTGACTCGCAGCGACTGTTTGGCAGAGGGCGATCAGAAATGCGTCTACCATATCAAACGCAAGCCAACCGGCCAAACGGCGGCACAAGGAGAGGGATCATCTTGAATCTCGGTTTGGTGATCGTAGAAGTCTGCAGCCGCAATGCCGTGAACACGCCGGCGCTTGAGCAATTTGAAGCCGAGCATCCGGAAATCGCGGTGATGTACGAAGAGTGCTTAAACAATTGCGAGTTATGCGCACTGCGGCCCTTCGCCTATGTCAATGGCAAGACGGCGACGGCCCCAACCGCTGAAGGTTGCATAGAACGAATCAAGAAACTTGCCGGCCGCGAACTCCGCATATACGAAGATATCGACAGTGACATCTGATCGGATGTACGGTCGGTACTTTTTGGCTAAAAGGATATCCTCAGCAGCATCAGTATTGTGAAATGCGCTGAAGATATCCTCTTTTGATTGGTATATAATAAGCCTGGTTAGTTCTGGGTACGTCCCTACCACTGTGAGGTGTCGATATGAATCAACGAATCTTAGTCGTCGAAGATGACAAGACGATCGCCATGGGCATCGAATACAGCCTGCAGCAGGAAGGCTTCGATGTCGATGTCCGCTATGATATGGCGACAGCTATGGAGACGATCCGCAGCATCGACTACAGCCTGGTGCTTCTGGATATATCTCTGCCGGACGGCACGGGCTTCGATCTATGCCGCGCTATTCGCAGCAAGGGTGATACGCCCATCATCTTCCTTACCGCCCGCGATGATGAAGTCAATGTCGTCATGGGGCTGGATATGGGCGCAGATGATTATGTAACCAAGCCCTTCCGCGTCCGCGAGCTCATCTCTCGCATCAAGAGCGTCCTCCGCCGCAGTCAGCCGCAGGACCCCCGTCGGCCGGCGATCTATGTGCTTGGCGATGTCTCGATCTATCCAGACCAAGCACGCGTCACGAAGCGCGGCGAAGACGTGATGCTGACAGCGATGGAATACAAATTGCTGCTTACCCTTGCCAGTCATATGGGACAAGTGCTGACCCGCAGCCAGATCCTCGAACAGCTGTGGGATCTTGGCGGAGAATTTGTAAATGACAACACATTAACGGTATACATCAAACGCTTAAGAGATAAGATCGAAGATCATCCGCAGCATCCGAAGCTCATCCACACCGTACGCGGTTTGGGCTACAAGGCAGAGGCAGGTGAACCGCATGCACCTCTTGCGTAATCCAGAAGTCCTCAGATTAACGCAGGGTTTGGTTCTGGTCTTCATCCTTTTCATCCTACTTGCAGCCGCTGCCGCCAACCTGAGCCTGCAGCACCATATGCAGCCGATCCTGGATTACCAAGCGGCGATCATCGGCACCCTTGTCGAACAATTCCCGGAAGCGGAACGGAGCATCCTGCATCAGCTGGACGAAGTGGATCCTGCCGCTCTCCAAGCCGGACGAGCCTTGCTTGCCCGCTACGGCTATGATGCGGATGCCTTGCTGTACAACACGCATCACCTGCAGGATTATGCCCGCGATCAGGCTTGGCTGATCCTGTCGCTTGTCATCCTGCTGTTCGTCACGCTGATCACGATCTTCTACCTCTTCCTCCGCCGGCGTTACCGGATCGTTGCCGAACTGCATGATTACGCCGGTTTAGTCGCCAACGGCCAGAGGACGATGGATATCCGTGATAACGGGGAAGGCGAATTCAGCATCCTGAAGAATCAGATCTACACGATCACCACCATGCTCAAGGAACAAGCAGCCGTTCTCAAACGCGAGAAGCTGGCCCTCTCCGATTCGATCGCCGATATCTCCCACCAGTTGAAGACCCCGCTGACCTCCCTCTCCGTGATGACCGATCTGCTCATGGAGGAGCCGGCGCCGGAGATGCGCAAGCAGTTCCTGGAGCGCATCCGTTCGCAGCTGGATCGCATGGAGTGGCTCACCGCCTCCCTGCTGAAATTGGCCAAACTCGATGCCGGTACGATCACCTTGGAACGCCGCCTTCATCCTGTAAATCAACTGGTCCAGAGCGCGCTTGAGTCCCTCAACCTCCCGCTGGAACTCAAACAACACCAGGTGGTCATCAGCGGCGATCCGCATGTGAAGATTCAGTGCGACAAGGGATGGACGACGGAGGCTTTGGTTAATATCCTAAAAAACTGCATCGAACACACGCCGGAACAAGGCCGTATCCACATCTCGTGGGAAACCAATCCGATCTACGATCGGCTGACGATTGCCGATAACGGAGAAGGCATCCCCGCCAAAGATCTGCCCTATATTTTTAACCGCTTCTACAAAGGCAGCAATGCCCGCGATGACAGCATCGGAATCGGCCTGGCTATGGCCCACGCGATCATCCAGCAGCAAAGCGGCGACATCACCGTCAGCAGCGAAGCCGGCGAAGGCACAACTTTTACCATCACCTTCTACAAACAGCGAATCTAACGGAACTTCGCGATGCCGCGCCCTGCGTGCCGCCGCCTTCCCGCCCCGCCATCCAGCGTTAAGTGACAATATTGTCACCTTGCCTGTCACAGTGCCGTCATCTTGCACGGATAAGATAGGAGCTGACGACCCGCTGATGGGGACGAGATGAATGACATAGGAGTGAACACATGATGGCCATACTGGAAGTCCATAACCTGACCAAAATCTACGGCAAAGGGGAATCCCAGGTGAAGGCGCTGAATGATATATCCTTCAGCGTGGAGAAGGGGGAGTTTGTCGCCATCGTCGGTGCATCCGGGTCGGGTAAGTCCACCCTGCTGCACATCATCGGCGGTGTTGATCGGCCGACCAGCGGCAAAGTGTTCATCGACGGCACGGATATTTATTCCTTGAATGAATCGCAGCTTGCGATTTTCCGGCGGCGGCAGATCGGGCTGATCTATCAGTTCTACAATCTCATCCCGATCTTGAACGTGGAGGAGAACATCACCCTGCCCCTTCTGCTCGATCACCGAAAAGTCGACAAACAGCGGCTGCACAGCATCATCGATACGCTGGGACTTGCTGAACGCACCCGTCATCTGCCGAATCAATTGTCCGGCGGACAGCAGCAGCGGGTGTCGATCGGCCGGGCGCTGATCAACCAGCCGGCGATCGTCCTTGCCGATGAACCGACGGGGAATCTCGACAGTAAGAATTCCCGCGAGATCATCGATCTGCTCAAATACTCCAACAAACAATTCAACCAAACCCTGATCGTGATCACCCATGACCCGAATATTGCCCTGCAGGCAGATCGCGTGATCACCATTCAGGACGGGCGCATCATGAAGGATGAGGTGATTCGCTCATGAATGTGCTCTGGCAGCTGACGCTTCGCAATCTGAAACTGAACCGCAAGCGGACAATCGTGACGATCATCGGCATCATCCTCTCCGGTGCGATGATCTGCGGCGTGGCAACCTTAGTTGCGAGTTTCCAAGATGCGCTCATCCGAACTGCGCACATCACCGATGGCAGCCATCATGCTGTACTGCATGACGTGAGAAGGGACAGCCTCCGATACATCGCCGAACATGCCAATACCGATGAATACATGCTGTTCCGGCATATCGGCGTGGCGCATCTCGAAGGTTCACACAATCCGAACAAACCCTATCTGCGCATCGAAGCCTTCGATGCGGCTGCCTTTGAGCATCTGCCGGTGAGATTAACCGAAGGACGCTTTCCTCAGCAAGCCGGCGAGATCGTCGTCTCAGAGGATGTGTTCTACAACGGCGGCGTGGAGATCCGGGTCGGCGATCAGCTGCAGCTTGCGATCGGCCGGCGGACTGATCAAGGGGCGATCCTGCTGGATGAGGCTCTATCGCCCAGCGAAACCTTGGACATTCAGATGACTGAAACCTATACGGTAACCGGGATGATCAAACAACCCAACCTCTATTCCTACAGATTCCCGGGATATACGGCGATCATCTATCTGGACGAGAACGCCCTGGCAGCTGAGGATCTTGTCAATGCAGCGATTACTGCCAAACAGCCCCGGAAGATCTATGACACGGCCGCGGCACTGGCAGAAGTATCGGAAGCCCGGAAGGTTTCCTACAACAATGAATTGCTCCGCTGGATGGGGATCTCCAACAATGAGGTTATCAAGGACCTGTTCATAACCGTTGGAGCGATCCTCATCCTGCTCATCATGGTTGGATCCATCTCGGTGATCTACAACGCCTTTGCGATCTCGGTCAGCGAGCGCAAGAAGCAGTTCGGCATGCTGTTAAGCGTCGGCGCCGCCAGCCGGCAGATCCGACGCATGGTCTTCATGGAAGCCTTCGCCCTTGCACTGATCGGCATACCGCTCGGCATCTTATCGGGCATTGCCGGCATCGACGTGACCCTCGAAGTGATCAATCAGCTGTCCGAGGGGATGATCCATTCCAGCGGGGATGTCTTCCTGCGCCTGATCGTGATGCCGGAAACGGTGATCATCTCCATCATCATCATGGCGCTGACGATCTTCTTGTCCGCCTATATTCCGGCGCAGCGTGCTGCCCGTATCTCGCCGATCGATGCGATCCGGCTCACCACGGATATCAACATCAAGGGCAAGAAACTGCGTACCTCCCGCTTATCCCGCTGGCTGTTTGGGATTGAAGGGGAACTTGCGCTCAAGAATCTCAAGCGTCATCGCAAGCGGTACCGCACCACGGTATTCTCTCTGTTTATCAGCATCGTCCTGTACCTTTCGATCTCATCTTTTATGAACCTTGGTTTCGAAAGCACTGCGTTGTACTATTCCGACCTTGGTTATGAGATGGCTTTGCTGCAGGATGAGGTCGAACCTGAGGAACAAAGGGAGTTTCACCAGCAAGTCGCGGCGATGGACGGCGTGTCCCGATTCGCTTCGGTCCGCCTGCTCTACGTAAGACTCATCGATGGAGTGGATGAATCCATCCTTGCAAGTGATCTCCGCGATGAGATTCTTGGATCATCCGATGCAGAGACCCAATCGTTGATCTATGATGATGCGCATGACCAGAACCAGCTGCACGCTTATATCGTCTCGATGGGCAAGCAGCCTTTCCGGGATTACGCAGAGCAATTAGGCCTTGACCTTGCTGCCTATCAAGATCCTGACGCGCCGCGGGGGATCCTGTTCAATCGCTCCAAGATCCAGTATCCGGTGCTGAAGGAGTTCCAGCCGCTCAACATCACCGCGGGACATCGTTTCACCATCCGCGAAGAGCCGCTCAGCGGCGAACCTATGGAGGACGATCGCACAGACGATCTCATGGAACTTGATCTGGAGATCGGCATGGTAACTGACAAGCAGCCCTATGCCGTCCAACCGGGAGGACTCGGTCATGTGACGATCGTCGTCTCCGATGAAGTCTATGATCACCTCCTCAGTCAGATCCATGAATCGGACCAGAAGCTGGCTGCGCAAGCAACCATGTATCTGGATCTTGATGAAGGTGTGGAGCGCAGCCTTTGGGTCAAGGAAGTTGAAGCCCTTGCTGCCAGGATCAATCCCGGCTCTTATCTAAGCGTCTTAGACTTTATAGAGATCAATGAGAATACGAAACGTTCAAACACGATCATCGCGATCTTCCTCTACGGCTTCGTATCCTTGATCGCTCTGATCGGCGTGACGAATATCTTCAACACGATCAGTACGAACGTCGCGCTTCGCCGACGCGAGTTTGCGATGTTGAAGTCGATCGGAATGACGCCGCAGGGATTTAACCGCATGTTGAACTATGAATGCCTGTTCTATGGGATCAAGGCCTTGCTGTACGGCCTCCCGGTCGGAATCTTGATCAGCATCATGATGTATCGATCAATCTCGACGGCGTTCAGCTTTAACTACGCCATTCCTTGGCTGGAGGTCGGCATCTGCGTGGCAGCGGTATTCATCATCGTCTTCTTGACCATGCTGCACGCTAGTTCCAAGCTGAAGAAGGAGAACATCATCGACGCCTTGAAGCTGGAGATTCAATAAGCTTCCGGCAGGCAGGATAACGCAACCCGCTGCATATTCGATTTGACAAATCCTCTGTCATCGTTTAAGGTGAAGGTAATTCGAAGAAAGGGTGAATGTTTGAAAGCCATGCATAACTAATCCTATTTCGCAGCAACCGAAGATCGAAGGCTTCATGGGCCCGGGGCATCAGGCTCCTCCATGAGACATGACCAGGTGAAACAATGGATCTGCGGGAACCTCCTCAGGTGAGGGATTCCTCTGAATCACCATTGTGAATAGCTGCCATTCCCGCCTGGCTCAGTCCGTCATGCCTTCATACGGTTCTCAGAATAGGATTAGTGAGATCTGATGGTGTGAACAGATCATCCTTGAACGGCTGAAGATCAGTGTGCGGCTGTGTATGATCACGCTGCTCTCTTAAGCGTCTCCTATTCTGATATTCGGATTAGGGGGCGCTTTTTCCATAGATAAGAGCGGCATCCGAATATCGCATACTCACATCATCACTTCCACTGCTTCTCTCCATCCTTGCAGAACCGTACTCCCGCCCCGTTCCCATGAACAGATTCTACAAGATGTCCTGTACGAATGAACATCCATGATTACGGCAATTCCCTGTAAGGAAGTGATGATACATGCTGATCGAAGCACAACAGATCAAGTTATATATTCAGGTCAGACTCCTGATCGATATCCCGCGATTATATATAGAGCCGGGAGCCAGGATTGGCCTCGTAGGGCGCAACGGTTCCGGCAAGACGACCCTAATCGAAACGCTGGCCGGCTTGCGCCAGCCCGATGAAGGGACGATCACCCGCCGTGCCCGATGCGAGCTCATCCCGCAATTGCACAGCCTCACCCAGGATGATCCGCGAAGCGGCGGCGAGAAGACGCAGGAAGCGATTCTGCAAGCATTGATGCAGGAACCCGAACTATTGCTTGCGGACGAACCGACGACGAATCTCGATACCTCGCATCTCGATTGGTTGGAGAAGAGACTCAAGGACTATCAAGGCGCCTTCATCCTGATCTCCCATGATCGCACATTCCTGGATGCGCTCTGCACCTCGATCTGGGAGATTCGTGATGGGAAACTGCATACGTACAAAGGGAACTATTCCGACTTTGCAGCCCAGCGGGATCTGCAGCTGCGGCAGCAGGATCAAGCTTACGAACAATATATCCAAGAGAAAAAACGCCTCGAACTCGCCATCCGCAAAAAGAAAGATAAAGCCGCGCGTGCCACCAAAAAACCGCGCAACGTCAGCAGTTCCGAGGCGAAGATCACCGGCGCCAAGCCTTACTTCGCCAAAAAACAGAAAAAACTGCAGCAAACGGCCAAAGCCCTGGAAAGCCGCTTGGAAAAACTCGAAAAGGTCGAGAAGCGCATCGAACTGCCGCCGATCAAGATGAATATCCTGCATGGCGAAGACCTGCCGCACGGCAATGTGATCATGCGCATCGAGCAGCTTGCAGGTTCCGTCGGCGAGCGCACGCTGTGGCAGCCGGTCAGCTTCCACATCCACAGCGGCGACAAACTCGCCATCCTTGGACCGAACGGCTGCGGCAAGACCACGTTGATCAAGACGCTGATACAACCGAATGACCGGATCTACGTCTCTCCATCTGTCCGGTTCGGCTATTTCAGCCAGAACATCGACATCCTGGATGAGCACCGGTCTATCTTGGACAATGTTCGCGACACCTCTTCTCAGGATGAAACGCTGATCCGCACGGTGCTCGCCCGTCTGCACTTCTTCCGCGAAGCCGTGTACAAACCCGTCGGCGTGCTGAGCGGCGGCGAACGGGTCAAGGTCGCCCTCGCCAAGATCTTCGTCAGCGATGTGAACGTTCTGGTGCTTGACGAGCCGACCAATTTCCTCGATATCGAGACGATCGAAGCCCTTGAACAGCTGCTTAAGGATTACGAAGGCACCGTCCTGTTCGTCTCCCACGATCGGCGCTTCGTCGAGCATCTCGCGAACCGGCTTCTACTGTTCGAAGATGGCACGCTGCGGCTCTTCGACGGCACATACGCGCAGTATCAGACATCTGCGCTGCAATCCCAGCCGCAGCCGGCCGAACTGGACCGCAAGCAGCAGCTGCTCCTGCTGGAGACGAAGATCTCCGATGTGTTGAGCCGGCTTAGCCTGGAGCCATCAGAGGAGCTCGAACAGGAATTCCAACGCCTGCTCGCGGAGAAACGTCAGTTGCAGAGCGGATTTTAAGCACTCAGTCCACCTTCTGGTTCGACACCCCTTATCCAGGATCCAAAGAAGCAAGCTGGCGCACGCTTCTTTGGATCCGCCTCTTTCATAACGCGGAACAGACGCGATGCGCCAGCTTGACTCCACCTTGATTAACCATGCTTACTCCTTATATCCTGCTTAATCGATGATATCCCTGACTGCTTTCGCCAGATCCGTGAACTCTTTCATATGGACGATTTCACCATTCAGCACGAAGCTCGGCACAGCCCTGATCCCTGCCTGAACCCCAATATCGATATCTGCAGCCAATTTAGCCGCAATACGATCATCGTCCAGCGACTGTATGACGCTGTCCGCATCGATGCCGTCCAAGTGGTCTTCGATAATCGCCGCGATCCATTCCGTCGTCCCCCATTCCGTGCCTTTCTCGCCTTGTCTGGCTAAGAGTGCTTTTTTGTAAGCAAAAAAATACTCCGATCCCTGTTCTGCAATCACCTCTCCCGCCGCTGCCAACGTAAACGAATCATCCGCCAAGAACGGGAAGTTGACGAAGTAATACTTCGCTTTGCCCGTCTCCACAAACTCCTCTACGAATTCATCCATATACTCATTCGACCAAATCGCACAATACGGGCATTTAAAATCCGAAAACTCGATGACGGTAACAGGCGCATCCTCATCCCCTATAAAGGGCTGTTCACTAAGACGAAAAGGATCCCCGGCCTCATCTTCGCTTTCTGTACCTGATGGATTAGCTGTATTGCTTGTGTTGTCTGTAAGGGCTCCATTGTCAGCATGGTCTGTGTTCCCCGCATGGCTTGAATTGTCTGCATGGTTCTGATGCCCAAGGTCGTTCGCATGTGTCCCGCCGGCGCATCCCGCCAGGATGATCAACATCCCCAATACGCATGCTATGACTCGTTTCTCCATATGCAACCCCTCCTCCCCCATCATTATAGTGATCCGCCATAGAACCACCGTGATCAAAATTACTTAACTTGCCACTTTGTCCAAATAATTTATTATTTGTAGAAAACAACTCCCGCAGCGAACCGCTTCTCTTCCCAGCGATAAGACCCCCGGTGCTGTAAGATCCGTATTAACATCGCAGCATCCAGTAAAAAACCATCCCTGGCGGGATGGTGATGAACAATCTCTTGCCTGCCGAATCGATCCTCCATCAGAAATACAAGAAGATGAAAATGACGGCGACCAACACGATGCGATAAATCGCAAAGGGAATCAACTTAATCCGGTTGATCAGCTTCAGGAAGAAGCGGATGGACAACAGGGCGAAGACAAAGGCGCTGATAAACCCAACGATAAAAAATGGCAGCGCGTCCATGCTGAAATACTGCCAATTCTTCACCAGGGACAAGAAACTGGCGCCCGCCATGATCGGCACCGCCATGATGAAAGTAAAATCCGATGCTGAGCGGTGGCTCATGCCGAACAGGACACCGCCGGAGATCGTCGCGCCCGAGCGGGAGAAGCCCGGCCACAGGGATAAGCATTGGACAAGTCCGACGATGAGCGCTTGCTTATACGTCATCTGATCCACCGATTCAATCTTCGGCTGCTGCGGACGGAAGAGATCAGAAGCGATCATGAATACCGCTCCGGCCAACAAACCGATGAGAACCGTCTCCGTCGTGAACAGGTATTCATCGATATAATCTTCAAAAAGTACACCCAACACGCCAGCCGGCAAGAGACCGACGATCACATGGGTTAACTTCAGCCTGCCTTGACTGCTCTGAGATCCATCACTTTGAACATGAACTCCGGCGCTGCTCTTAAACAACCGATTCAAACCTAAGAGATCGATGAACCGTCTCCAGAACACGACGACGACTGCCAGGATGGACCCCAACTGGATGACGACCTTGAACGTATTGGCTGGGTATTTGCCCAGAAACTCCTCTGATTTCAGCCACATATCATCGACGAGGATCATATGACCTGTGGATGACACCGGAGCAAATTCCGTCATCCCTTCAACAAATCCCAGAATCACTGCTTTGATCAATTCAATAAAGTTCATGGTTTCCGACTCCTAACTCCTGATATTGATACCTCTATATTCGCTTTATTCACCTTGGTTCGAATATATCCCTGGATTTTGTCCGATTCATGAACATATTCCGCAAAAATCCCTCTCTAATATATCATAAATTTCTAGTAAAAGTTTTCCTAATCAATCAAATTCCCTTCTGAAATTTCTCCCAGATTCAAACCTAGGTTCACAGCAAAAAGAGACGGATCGCCATCCGTCTCTGATACATCACTAACCTATCTTGCCGTCAACTGTTCCCCAAACTCCGACTAAACAAACGCCAACTGAGCGCTGATGGCTCTGCCGTCATCCTTTAATCGAGCCGGCCGCAATCCCTTCGACGATGCGGTCGCTGAGGAAGAGATAGGCGACGAGCACGGGCAGTACGCTGATCATCAGCGTCGCGCCGATCGCACCCCAGTCCGTCATATACTGTCCGATGAAGTTCTGGACACCAACGGTAAGGGTCTTGAGCTCGTTCGTGCTGATGAAGGTGTTAACGAAGATGAACTCATTCCAGTTATAGATCATATTGATAATTGCCGTCGTCATCAGCACCGAGGTCGTCATCGGCAGGATGATGCGGAAGAACATGCGATTCACTGAGCAGCCATCGATGACCGCCGCTTCCTCGATCTCCCTCGGCAGCGCATAATAGAATCCAAGCAGGATCATGATCGTCACCGGCATATTGAAAGCAATATAAGAGATGATCAACGATAGATGACGATCGATCAGCCCCGCCTGGTTGTACATGCTGAACAGCGGGATCAGCGTCGAATGCACCGGGATCATCATCGCCACCATGAACAAGCCCAGGACGAAGGAACTTCCCCGCCAGCGCATTCTGGTGATCGCATAGGTAACCAGACTTCCCAAGATCAGCGTGGCGACCGTTGCGCTGACGGTGACGATCACACTGTTCATAAAGTACACATCGATCTTCCCAACATTCCATACCTTGACGTAGTTCTCCCAACGCGGATTCGTCGGCAAGGCCAGCGGCGGCAGGTGGAAAACCTCATGATTGCTCTTTAATGAGAAGAAGAACAGCCACACCAAGGGGAAGATCTGAAAAGCCGCTGCCAGGATCAAGATCAGATATAAACATAGATACCCGATCCGGTCCAAGATATTCTTCTTATCACCTTCCTGCTGCGGCCGCAGCCTCCCTTGCTGTACAGTCCCTTCGGCGGATACCATCGTCTGCAGCATAGCCTTAAGCATATTCAATCTTCTCCTTCGTCGCCGTTAATTTCCGAATGATGAAAGTCGCGACCAGGCTGATCACCAGCAAGAAGAAGCCTACAGCGCTGGCATATCCGAAGTCATAGATATTAAAGGCGATGCGATACATATAAGAAGCCATCACTTCACTGGCACCGTTCGGTCCCCCGCCCGTCATGATATAGATCAGATCAAAATATTTGAGCGAACCGATCACCGCTAGAACGATCGTCACCTTGAACACTTCCATGACCAGCGGCAGTTTGATCTTCCATGCGATCTGCAAAGCATTCGCGCCGTCGATCCGCGCCGCTTCAATCAAGGTCTCCGGAATATTCTTAAGGGCAGCATAGTAGATCAGAATATAAAAGCCCGCATACTGCCACAGAATCGGAATGAAGATGGCATAGAGCACGATGGAACTGTCAGAGAGCCATGCAGGCGGATTGGGGACCCCCAGCGAGACGAGTAAGCTGTTCAGGATCCCGTTCGTGGGATGATAGACTTTCAACCACAGCTGTGCGATTGCAACAGAGGACAGCAGCATCGGGATGAGATAGATCTTGCGGAACGTGTTGGCCCCCTTGATGCGCGATGCCAATACCATCGCCACGATCATATAGAGGATCAGACTCAGAGTGGAAAACACCGCGAGCAAGAAGGAATGCAAGGCACTGTCCCAGAACTTCCCGTCTTGGATCAGTGTCTTGTACTGTTCCAGGCCGATGAACTTCATCGCGCCGATGCCGTTCCATTCATGCAGCCCAAAGTATCCCGTCAAGATGATCGGAATGTAGACAACAACGAGAATTAACAGCAGCGCAGGCAGCACATAGGCTGCGATCACCCATTTGTTGGACATGACTCGATCCATTTCGCTTCTACAACCCCTTCTCTCAAGTACGTGGAGCCATGAAGGATGAGAGGCCTATCCGAGACAGACACCGGATAAGCCTCACTTCTAGAACTTATGAGGAGACTGTATCAATTAACCTGGGCGTGAATAACCTTAACCAGCTTTATTCTTCCGGAACTTCTTCAATCTGTACAGCTTCATCATGCGCTGCGGAGAATTCTTCCGGGGTGACGGCCTTGCCGAACAGCGCCTGAATCTGGGTCAGGTGCACTTCTGCTGCTGCCGGATCCATCTGTACGTCTGCGAACAGCGTGATGCTGCTGGCATTGTTCATCTCATTGAACAGATCAAGATACAGCTGCGGCAGATCGAGGGAAGAAGTATCGACTTTCGTCGCCGGGATGACACCTGCGCCGGTTACCGATTGTTCGCCCCACTTCTCGATGAAGAACTGCACGAACTTCTTCGCCTCTTCCTTGACCGGCGAGTTCTCCGCTACGAACAGACCAACACCCGGTCCGCCGACCCAGCTGTCAATATCCCCTTTTCCGCCTTCAACCACAGGGAACTTGAAGAAACCGACGCTGTCGCGGAACTCCTGAGGAATATCCGTATTGGTCGTGAAGTTCGGCAGATCCCAAGATCCCATCAGATACATCGCTGCCGTGCTGTTCAAGAACTCAGACTTCGCTTCCTCATTGGACAGTCCGTTGAAGCCTCTGACGAAGGCCTCGCTGTCAACCAGCGCTTGCACTTCGCGGGCTGCTTGCAGCAACCCTTCATCCATGAAGGAAGCCTCGCCCAAGATCGCCTTCGCCAAGGTTTCTTGGCCGGCATAACGGTCAGCCAGATACATGTACCAAAGAGAACCCGTCCAGCGATCCTTGTTGCCGAGCGCGATCGGAGCGATGCCATTGCTCGTTAACGTCTCGACGATTTGCTTAAATTCCGCATAAGTCTTAGGTACTTCCAGTTCATATTGTTCGAAGATCGCCTTGTTGTAATAGATCGGAGCAATATTGAACTCCAAAGGCAGAGCATATGTCTTCCCGTCGATAGCGTACGCTTCCGTCGTACCAGCTACGAACTTGTCTCTCAGCCCGCTGTCGAGCAGATCATCCAGCGGCGTGAAGAGCTCACCTTCTACGTAAGGCGCCAGGAAGCCCGCAGCCCAAGTAACTCCAACATCCGGCAGTTCATTGGATGTGGACAGAATCTTGAGCTTGTTCTTATACTGCTCGTTCTCCAGAACGTCCGGTTTGATCGTCACATGAGGATTCAGACTCTCGTATTCTGAGATGATCTGATTAACGATGCGGTTCTGTCCCGCTGAGATGCCTTCCGGCCACAGATGCATGAACGTAATCGTCACTTCTTCCGGCTGCGAGCCCCCTTCGTTGTTCACGGGCGCAGGTCCGGGATCATTGCCTCCATTTCCATCAGCAGCCGTGTTGTTTTTGCCGCCGGCGCATCCAACTGCTACAAGCAGCATGAGACATAACGACAGCAAGAGTATGAGTGTTCTCCTCTTCTTGTACACGCTTACATCCCCCTTATGATACTTGTGAATCCCGAGAGATCGGGATCATATTCATCATATCAGCGTGCCGGCGGCGCTATAAGGTAACGGAGATTAGGATTCATACCACTTTTTTTGGATTTTAGCCCGAGTATTCTGCCCCTGGGCTGCAACATGTTGGATGCTGCCCTTCGTATTGCCCCATTCTTAGTGCTTCATTGAGTATATCTCATTACAATCCAACAACTTCTCATTCGATATGGCTGTCGATTTGAGCCAATTGCTTCCGATATTGGCCTGGACTGATCCCTTCCAATGAACGGAACACTTTCACGAAATATTTGTCCGTCTGGTACCCCGTCGCATCGGCAATCTCCTGAATCGTCATCTGCGTGCTGGAGAGCAGTTCCTTCGCCCGCTGCACCCGCCTGCGCATGAGATACTCCGAGAAGGTCAGACCCGTCTGCTCCTTGAATAACGCACTGAGGTAGCTTGCATTCATATGCAGATGTTCTGCGAGATCCTTCAAATGCAGCGGCTCATGCAGATGCTCTTCCACATAACGAACCACTTCCTGTACCGCAGGGTTATAGGTTTGCTCGTCAACCGCAGTCTCCATCAATTTGCGATCAATGAGCCGGTCCATCAGCTCGATCCGCGATCTCTCCGCATCTTCTTCCAATGCTTCGTCCACCGCCTGAAGCAATTTCTCCTTGTCCAGAGGTTTCAGCAAATACTCGATCACGCCAAACTTAAGTGCCTTCTGTGCATACTCAAACTCCGCATAACCGGAGATCAGGATGACGACGGGCGGATGCGGCATGTGAACAGCTTCCTCGATCAGATCAAGGCCGCTGATTCTCGGCATGCGGATGTCAGTGATCAGCACGTTGATCTGCAGCCCTTCTTCCTGCAGCCAGCGGCGGGCTTCCATGGCATGGGCCGCGGTCAAGATGCGATGGCGTCCGGCCGACCAAGCTTCCAGCACCCGCCGCACACCCTCCCTCGTCCTCGGTTCATCATCCACGATCAGAATCGTCCTCATCCGTTCCCCCTCCTCTCTGATTCGGTATGACAAAGGCGACCTTCGTTCCCTTGCCCGGCTGACTCTGAATGGTCAGCCCGTCCGTTGACGAGCCGTAGTACAGCTTCAATCGCCGTTCCACATTCACCAGGCCCATGCCCGTCCCTTTGCCCGGCTGATCGCTCAGCGCCCCTCTATCCATTGCCTCATCCAGCCGCTTAATCGCTTCTTCATCCATGCCCGGTCCATCATCGAGCACCTCGATCCTCGAACATCCCGGACGCTGATCCGCCTTCACCCGCAAGATGACGGTTCCCGGTTCCAGCCGCTGCTCCACACCGTGCAGGATGGCGTTCTCGACCAGAGGCTGGATAAGCAGCTTCGGGATCGGCACCCGCCGGATCGGCTCATCGACTTCGATCTGCCAGCTGAGCTTATCCATCATGCGCATCTTCATAATTGTCAGATAGCGCTCCGCATGATCCAGCTCATCGCCGATTGTCACCCACACATCCTCGTCCTTGCGGCTGATCACATAGCGGAACAGGCCGGACATCGCGACGACGATCTTCGCCAGTTCTTCCTCTCCCTTGTCTTCCAAAGCCCAGTAGAAAGCCTCCAAGGTATTGAACAGAAAATGAGGATTGATCTGCGCTTGCAGCGCTTTCAATTCCGTTCGGCTTTGCAGGATTTCCTTCTGATACACCTTCTCGTTCAATTCCTTCAGCGAACGAACCATTTCATTGTATGTATAGTTAAGCTCGTTAATCTCCATCATCGAAGAGGAGACGGAGATCTGCCGCAGCGCTCCGAATCTCGCCGTCCGCATCGCTTTGATCAGATCCAGGATGGGACGGGAGATCATGCCGGATAAGATATAGGTGACGATGAAGAAGATCACCGTTCCCACGACGACAGACACGATCACCACCGTGCGCAGCACTGACAAGCTCTCCGTCGAATACGCAACGGGGGTCAGGATGACGATGTTCCATCCCGTTGCCGGCGATCGCTGCCTGACGGCCAAGTACTCTCCGTCCGCTAAGGAGATCGTCTCCTGTTCGCTAAGCAACCGACGGGCTTCGTCATCGCTAAGCGGAAAGTCCGCCGTGATGACCTGTCCCTGTTCATTCATCAACGCCATATATTCCCTGCCTCCGTAATCTCCTGCCATCTCCACATCCTTCAGTTGAAAATACCGCTTCTCCATCTGCACGAGCACATAACCCGAGTAGGAGAAAGAGCGGTCCATCAAACGCACTCTGCGCATGGCCAGCACGACATCGGGATAGCGAGGATCAAGATCCAGCCAGACGAGCTGACCCTTCGCTTCATCCACCCGGCGAATCCACGCTTTGGGAACCCTGCTGTCCAGTTGATCATCCGTTAACGGCATTAACCTTCGATAATCCTCGGTATACAGCTCCACCGAGCGAACCCCGCTCATATAAGCCTCAATACTGCGAACGACCTGCTGCAGCGTCTGCCTTCCTTCGAAGCTGAGCCGGCGGCCGTCGGCTTCCTGCTCGAAGGCATCCTGCACCACCGCATTCGTCACGACCTGGGTCGTGAAGGTGCTCACCTGATTGAGCAGCACCTCCAGTTTCCCCATCGCCTGCGCTGCCGTCTGCTGAATATGCCGCTCCGCATTGTCCAGCAGCATATTCGAGACTTGGTGATAGACGAACACGCCCACCGCGGATAAGACGATGACCATCGCGAGCATGAAGCCGAGGAAGATCTGCTTGCGCAGCGTATTCCTCGCTGTCCACTTCTTTACCAGCATCCCCATTCGCTTGCTTCTCCCCATTATTCGCAACTTTCGACGATTGAAGCGCTTTAATTTTATTCTAATATGACCAGGTACAGAATGCCAGACAAGCATTCCACATGCACAATAAGCCTCCTGTAATCCTGCAATCTTCTTCGCCCAACCCATCCGCCGTCCGGGCGATTCCATCAATCCCCTGTTCCGCTTCTGACATATGGTAATAGCGGAAGGAGTTGATCGCATTGCCGAGATACCGCATCATCGTGGATCTGTCCGATCGTCAGTTATATGTACTGGAAGGAGATACTGTAGTGCGCGCTTTTCCCGTCGGCATCGGGAGGATGGTCTCTCAGACACCGGTGGGGGAGTTTACGATCGTGAACAAACAGGAAAACCCGGGGGGCCCTTTCGGCGTGCTGTGGATGGGATTGTCTAAGCCCCATTACGGCATCCATGGGACGAATGATCCTTCCTCGATCGGCCACGAAGTATCCGCCGGCTGTATCCGCATGTACAATGAAGATGTCCTGCAGCTGTCCGCGATGGCGCCTGTAGGCACAAGGGTAACCATCCGTCCATGAATACCTGACCAATAAGTAAGCCATCCTCCCGGCACCAGCCATTGAGGATGGCTTACAAGCTTCTTGCACTGCCAATACAGGCGTATTCATGCGGTATACTGTTCTGCCAGCTGCCTGATCCGCTGCGCGATCTTCAACTCTGTATCGCTGTTCAGCGGGATGCGTTCCTTCGCAGCAGGGGCGAGCAGCTCATGCTCACCGTTCATCACGGAATGCTTCGCATGCTCGAACATCGCGAGATCATAGGCATCACGATGGAACGAAGCGCCTCCACGGGAACATTCCTCGCTGCCCGAGCCCCGTTCACGTTCAGCAAGATCGGATGATCCGGCGGGCCGGTGTAGGCATAATCCCAATCGCCGTCGATGAGATAAGTCACTTCCTGTTCTTGGATAAGATGCATAAACTGCGACCGCATCGCATCGGAGAACGCATGCCGGTACTTGATCTGTCCATCAACCGCGATCAGCGAGCCGTTCCCCCCGATCCAGGGGCATCGCTGGAACCGCTTATCGAGTACGGGCAGCATATCCTTGATCGGCCGGGCCGAGGCGAAGATCACTTCAATTGCCGACAGGATTTTCTTATACCTTCCTCTCGCCCCTTCATCCTCCGGACATTCATATTCCGACACCGAAGCAGACCGCTTATTCCTCCCGCCTACTCTCTCTCGGCCCGAACCTTCATCAAGCGCATCCCGTTCAACGCCACCAGCAGGGCAGCTCCCATATCGCTGGCAATGGCGATCCAGAGCGTGAGCCAGCCGGGGATGACTAAGAGCAGAGCGAGGAGTTTGATTCCCAGCGAGAAGGAGATGTTCTGCTTAATGATCCGCAAAGTACGGCGGCTCAAACGGATCGCAAAGGGCAGCTTGCTCAGATCATCGGCCATCAGCGCCACATGTGCGGTCTCAAGCGCCGTGTCCGTACCCGCTCCGCCCATGGCGATGCCGACGGAAGCAGCCGCCAGAGCGGGTGCATCGTTCACTCCGTCGCCTACCATCGCTGCGCGTTGATATTCTCTCTTCAATTGTTCGATATATTCCAGCTTCTCCTGGGGCATCAGTTCCGCCCGCACCTCGGCAACACCCAGCTGTCCAGCGATCGCTTGTGCGGTCACCGGGTTGTCCCCCGTTAGCATCACGGTCTTATCGACGCCCAGTTGATGCAGCTCGCGGATCACCGCTTGGCTGGATTCCCTAACCTCATCAGCGACGGCGATCGCTGCCAAGATTCGCTGATTCGTACCTGCGAGGACGACAGTCTTGCCCTCCGCCTGCAATTTGCCCACAACGGCAAGATGTTCCTCACCCAGCTCTATCCCCATCTCGCGGAACAGCTTCACGCGGCCGATAAGATATCTGCGTCCGCCAACCACACCTTCGATCCCCAATCCCGTATGGGAGCTGAAATGCAAAGCCTCTGTCTCCTGGTAAGGAAGTCCTTGCTGCTCCGCTTCGCGGACAATCGCGGCGGCAATGGGATGCTGCGAGCGATATTCCAGAGCAGCAACATCCGTCAGCAGCTGCCGTTCATCCCCATCACCGAACATCACAACGTCGGTGACCGCTGGAACCCCCTTGGTCAGCGTTCCCGTCTTATCGAAGGCGATCGCTTTAAGCCTTCCCATCTCCTCCAGGTAGATGCCCCCTTTGAAGAGCACGCCGTGCCTTGCGGCGTTGCCGATCGCGGAGACGATCGAGATCGGCGTGGAGATGACCAGCGCACATGGGCAGCCGACCACCAGCACGGACAACCCCTGGTACACCCACATCTCCCATCTGCCGTCGATCAGAGGCGGCACCACGGCGACGAATGCTGCGATGGCCATGATGATCGGCGTATACACCTTTGCGAAGCGGTCGACGAAGGCCTGTGCCGGCGCCCGCTCCGCCTGCGCCTCTTCTACCAGATGGATGATCTTCGCGATCGTCGTATCTTCGACCAGTTTCGTAACCTTGATCTCTAAAGAGCCTTCCCCGTTCAATGTGCCGGCGTACACCTCATCCCCCGCCGCCTTCTCAACGGGCACCGATTCGCCGGTAATCGGCGCTTGATCCACCGTCGAATGACCGCCGATGACGACCCCGTCCATGGCGATCTTCTCCCCTGGCTTGACGATGATAACATCACCAGCGGCGATCTCTTCGACGCGCATCACCTGCTCCTGTCCGTCCCGCCGCACCAATGCTTCCTTAGGCGCGATGTCCATCAGCGAGCGAATCGAGCGGCGCGCCCTGTCCATCGAGTAGCGCTCCAGCGCTTCGCTGATCGCGAACAGGATGACAACAACGGCCCCCTCCGCCCATTCGCCGATGATCGCAGCGCCGATGATGGCGACGGTCATCAAGGTCCTCATGTCAAAGTCCAGGCGCAGCAAATTCTGAAGCCCTGTCTTGAACAAGGAATAGCCGCCGATCAGGATCGCCAACAGATAAGCAGTGACGGTCAGCAGATGGCGCTCCCCCAATGTGAAGAACGAGACATAGCCGAGCACGATGAACAAAGCCGACACCAGCAGCGCGGCATGCCTCTTATAGAAAGGTTGCTGCGAGAACTCCTGCACAGTCGGTGCTGCCTCTCCTGAGCCCCTAAGCGGCCTCTCCGGGATCACCTTCAACTTCTCAAACTCACCGGCCTTCTCTAGTTCTTCGATCGTCGCTTGGCCGATAACGGTGATCTTCGCCGCAGCGAAATTCACCTTCGCATCCCGCACGCCGGGAAGCTGTTTGACATTGCGCTCGAACTTGCCCGCACAATTCGCGCAGCTAAACCCTTCTACACGGTATACGGCTTTTGCTCCTGAAGGCTGTCTAAAATCCGTCATTTAACCACATCCTTCTGATACTCGCTCGCCAGTTGGATCAAAGGCTTCATCCGTTCATCCCTTAAAGAATAGAAAACGAGCTTGCCTTCCTTGCGGAACTTAGCGATACCCATATTGCGCAGCAGCCGCAAGTGATGAGAGGCTGTAGCCATCGTGGATCCGATGATGTTGGCTATATCACATACGCACAGCTCATCTTCGACACACAGCGCATAAGCCGCCTTAAGCCGTGTCTCATCGGATAACGCCTTGAACATCTGCGCCATCTCTTGAAAGTCATGCTCGGCCTGCCGCTCCCTCACCCGCTTCACCTGATCCGCGTTATAGCAGAAAATCTCACACGTATCTATTCTCTCCATGGCCTCTGCCACGTGCATCACCCTCGTTATAAGCGTTGCAATAACCGTCACAACCATGTAAACAACCGCGATTCCCGCACCATCTCTATTCCATCCGTCATCAAATTAATAATCTAACAATTGTTTGATTATTATCTTAGCATGCTGCACAATTCCTGTCAATCAATCCCACCAAAGGATGGTATTCAAGGATGGCTTTCGCGAGACGAAATGGTATACTATACCTGAATGCCTTCAATTTGGTATTCGGGGATTCATCTTGTCATGGAGGGGAAACCCATGCATATAGCTGTCTTAACCGCTTTAAAAGAATACTGCCTGGCCAAAAAAGGAGCACGCCCCGACCATCCCTTCGGTCCTCAGCCGCTCGTCATCAAGGTGGGCTCGAAGATGTTCGCCCTGCTCGGCATCTCAAACGGTGTCGCCTTCATCAGCTTGAAGTGCGATCCCTTCCTTGCGGAGAGCCTGCGCCAGCAATATCCCGCCGTCAAACCCGGCTATTATCTGAACAAGACACATTGGAACACCATCCACATCGACGGCACCATCTCTGAAGAGGAACTTAAGAGCATGATCGACCATTCCTACGAACTCGTCTACAAGAAATTAACTAGAGCCGAGAAAGAAGCGCTGGACGCTGCCGACGCCGTACCCGCCGATGAACCAACCCATGGATCAGCCGATCATGAGTGAGCATGCAGCAAGGCTATGCAATCATGCATAAAACAACCCTCGCCGGCACATTCTTGTAAGGATATGATCTACAGGAAAGGATGACAGCTCGGTATGGCCGACAACACGAATTACAACGCAAACAATAACGCGAACTATAACCGCAATCAACATGACCATACGGACAACAATGATCAACGCCAAAGCGAGGTGCACGGCGGGGAATACCGCAACGGACGCCTCAGCCCTTATAAGAACAATAACCCCTTCGGCGGCGAGGTGCCCAATGAATATGTAAGCAAAGAAGCAGACGACCAAGAAAACAGATGACAAGCCGATCCGGTGGGTGAGACGACAGAAACGATCGTTTTAGCATGCGTTTGATGCGATTCGGTAGGTGAGACACCAAATATTGTTGATTCAAGGTGCGTGGAGGCGGGACTAGCGTGCGAAACGACAAATCATATTGACTCAGCACGGAACTGTGCAGGTAAAGTACTGAGACAACAAATATTGACGACTCAGCGCAGAACTGCGTCATGCAAACCCCCGAGACGACACTTATTGTTGACTCAGCTCGCAATTCACCTTGCAGAACCCCGAGACAACAAATATTGACGACTCAGCGCAGAACCGACCAAGCAAAGTACTGGGACGACAATTATTGACGACTCAACACAATACTGCAGGCAAGGCACTGCTCAAAATGCACATGGGGCTGTCCAACAGTCAGTATTCGCTGACTTACTGGACAGCCCCTTCTTCATTCGTTATTCTTACATCCGCTGCACAAGCGGTCAGCCAAACAACAGATCAAGGATTCTCTCCTCGGCCCGCCGATTCTTGCCCTTGTATGGATAACAATGCATATGAATCGCCGGATTAAAATTCAATTCAATAATGCAATAATTCCGCTCATTCGCATCCTTGGCGATGTCTTCGATAATCATATCCACGCCGCAGAACACCGCCCCGACTGCCTCAACGGCTCGGACTGCGATCTCCTTGTAGCTGCTAGGCATCTCATCGGTATAATCGATGCTGTCCCCGCCGGTGCTGATATTGGAGTTCTCCCGCAAGTAGACGACTTCTCCTGCCGCCGGCACATCCTCCGGCGTCCTGCCCTGCTGCTGCAGGAACATCCGCTCCACCTCTCCAAGCTGAATGCGTTCCAGCGGCGTGCGATGCCCGGTTCCCCGCCGCGGATCGCGGTTCTTCTGATCGATCAGCTCAGCGATGGTGTGCTTGCCGTCACCTGTCACATTTGCGGGCACGCGGTGCAGCACGCCGACCACTTCCCCGCCCATGACGAGGAAGCGGTATTCCTTGCCGGCGATGTACTCCTCCAACAGCACCGAGGCATCATATTCGAAGGCAAGTTCCAAGGCCTTCCGGTAATCATCCGCCGAATATTCATCCTTGAATATCGTGATGCCAATGCCGAAGTTGGTTGACTTGGGTTTGATCACGATCGGCCTTCCCCGATACTTCCCATAGTCGGCTGCGGCCTCGTCGATACTGCGGTATTCCTGACCTGCGGGCACCCGGATCCCCTGCCTGCCCAGCACCTTCTTAGTAACCACCTTATTCTCCATCATCAGTACCGTGCTGTAGGAGTCAAGGGAGGTCTTGGTCGCCTGCTTCACATATTCGATTCGGTCCCCTTTGCGCAGCATGACGAAGTTATCCCGGCGATCCAGGATGTCGATGCTGATGCCCCGCTTGATCGCCGCCTTGAGGAGCAGTTGCGTCGACAACTCGAGATCTTCATAACCGCTGAGATTGTAGCTCCTCGACCTGCTTTGTTCCGCATATTGCTTGGCCAGCTCCATATGATAATCAGCATAAGGGGTTTCCTGCATCTGGGATCTTAGGACCTCGGCGATACTCTGCTCAGGTTGTTGGACCGTGAGCCTTGCTTGTGAGAGCAAGCGGCGAAGTCTCTCCTCCTCACGGGGCCGAATTATCTGCAGCAGCCTATCCATCCCCTCCAACAGTTCCAGCGCCTTATCCTGCAGAACCGCCTGCTCCCCCTCTGCTCCGTACCACGTTCCCATGATGCCATTCATCACCAAGCTGTCATGATTGAGATCGGCAAGCTGCTGCTCATTCCGATCCAAAGAATCGTCCTCCAGTAACATCATGCTGACCAAGAACAGATGAATAAGCTGCATCATCTCCAGGCTGATCCCATACTTATCGAGGGGATTCAGGTCGATCATGCGCAGTTCCAGATAATCGACGCCTTCTTGCAGCAAAGAACGGAGATCATGCCCGCGCACGGTCTTCAGCCTCACGCAGCTGTAATACTCTCTGACATCGATGAGTTCACCCGACTTTACCAATGCGAAGAGATCCTGTACGTAGGCTTCCAGCGATTCAAGGGATACATACAGCGGCTTGTGATTCCGATAGCCGTATACACTGTTGCGCAGCGAGTTCATCTTCGGGAAGGAATAACTGTCTTCACTGATCCGTTCGTTCAGTTCAACGCATCGCTCCAGATAAGTCTTATGAAAGACCGGGCTCGCACCGGTCAGATAGATCAGCAGCCAGCGGTGTTTTAAGGTATTGCGGGCGATTCTCAAGTAGAGGTTATTTATGAATTCCTGATAGCTGTACGTCTCCCCGCTTCCTTCATAGAGCCGCTTTAGAAATTCCTCTCGGAAGGAAAAATTATAATGAATCCCGCTCAGCAGCTGCTTCCTCTTCCCATACCTTGCAGCAAGATGCTGTCGATAGCCATCTTCGACAAGGTCCTTCATCGCAGCGATGTGAATCTCTTCATCCGCCGGCAAGATCGGCGGATTGCTGCTCGGCCACAGATATTCATCTTTCAACTCAAGTGCTACCAGATCATGCAGTGCGCCCAGAAATTGATAGGCTTCTTCGATGCTGGGCAGGGCGGGCGTAATCAACTCGATCTGACTTTCTGCGAAGTCTGTTCGAATATAAGGATGCTCCAAGCGATTTCCGAAGACTGCGGGATGAGGCGTTCGCGCGATCCTTCCCTCCGCATCGACGCGGATATGCTCCTTCTCTAATCCGAAGTTCCCCTGGAATAGGTCCTCTTGAAGTCCATGCTCTAACAACAAGCTGATCAGATCACGATCCAATTTCATCATCGTTCATACCTGCCTTTAGTTAGCCATGATGTATTATGTTTGCATACCAGCACTTCATTGCTTCCTCGGTACATCCGTCGTTGCAGCGGCTTGAGGACATATGCCCCCATGAATTCACTCTCCATCTAACATTTATGATATCAAAATAACAATAACATAACTCAATCGACAGGATACGTCCACCTTGGTTTCGACACAACTGTGACAACTTTAGGAAAAGAAGCAGGATCAAGAAGCGTCAGAACATGGCAGCTTGGTGAGAATTGCTTTACAATTGGGAGTATAAACAGGGTATAAGTTATTAAGGATCAGATACTACACTGCACAAGGAAGGAATCGAACGATGACGAACAAAACAGAGAAGGAGAAAATGCTGAGCGGCGAACTCTACATCGCGGCTGATCCGGAATTAGTTCAAGATCGACTGCGTGCCCGCCGCTTGACGAGGCTGTACAATCAGACCTTTGAAACCGAAGATGCGAAGCGAAAGGAACTGCTGCAAGAACTCCTGGGATCTACCGGGAAACATTATTACATCGAACCGGACTTCCGCTGTGATTACGGCTATAACATCCATGTCGGCGAGAATTTCTATGCGAACTTTGACTGCGTGATGCTCGATGTCTGCGAGATTCGCATCGGCGACAACTGCTTGCTGGGGCCGGGCGTCCACATCTACACGGCGGATCTTATCAAGAGTAAATTACAAAAGAATCATTTAAATCAATACTTTCACTTTGAATACATGTATTTGAAGTGAAAGGTAATTATTTCAAAAAATAGTAAAACCTGTATCTTAAATTACTTAATAGTAACATAAGATACAGGCTGATTTTTATTCATTGATATTTAACTAAAGCACCCGATAGTAGAACAAGAAAAAGATTATCTCTGGCTAATTCTATATTCCATTAACCAACTTGTACCGTCGCTAATTTTTTTCACCTTTTTGAATCCACATTTTTCGTAACACCTTATTGCCCTAATATTGGAAACTACAGGATCTACAATAATTATATCTACATCTTTGTCTTGAGAAATATATTCAATAAATATTCTTATCATTTTTGTTCCAATACCTTTATTAAAGAGGTTAGGAAAACCAATAAATTGATCAATTCCATATACAGTTAAATTTGTAGAGTATCCAAATTCTTGGTGTTTTTCCTCATTTAATTTATATTGTTGCATAAAACCAATCGGAGTGCTTTCTAATTCAACAATATAAGGAATTACAGGTATGTCACCATTTATTCTTGGTTCGTATTTATCCTTAACTTGTTGCAATGTAAATGGAGAATTCACATCTCCATAAAACTCTAAAACTTCTTTAGTACTTAGCCATTGAGTCATTACCTCATAATCAGTATGTTTCATCTTTCTAATTGATACAGAATTAGTATTCATACCTCTCACCCTTTGCCAATACAAACTAATTTTAGTATTATTGAAGTTTTATTACAATAGCCTTATTAGAAAGTAAATAATCTATCATTTAGTCCAACAACGTAACAAAATAAGCATAAATTTTTCTTGAATTATTACACCCAATAGTTGAAAAATAACAATGTATTACCATTCAATTTAAGTTAAGAGGAAGCATCTTTCTTAATATCCTAATTTGTCCTCTATGATTGATTTCATCTTCAAAGGTATGAAACCATATAAAATAATTATTAGATAAATTGTTATCCCAAATCGCTTCTTCATATAACCACTTGTCATTTCTTCGTATGACAAGCGTCAATAATTTGCTTAACTTCCTCTGCTGTCAATGTTCTTATCTGTTTCTTTTTAACCCTTAACTTTAAGACATTCTTTTGGTATCTACCCTTATTAACATGATGTAAAAATCCTTTGAAGTTTCTTCCCTTTGCTTGTTTAAATACATCAATTGATTTAAATTCTCCTAATCTACTTAAATAATCAAGAAAACTCATAACGGCATTTAAAATTGTATTCACTGTCGTTTCTTCTCTTATGGCTTCTTTTGACTGAAGATCAATTACATTATTTGCTGTTGGATATCTCAACCAACCTACGAAGTCTGCTAACAACTCAAAGTTAATATCATTAAGAATAACGCCTCTCTGTTCCATGAACTCATACAGCAACTTTAAATGATAGCAGTATGCTTTAATGGTATTTGGAGACTTACCAGTGTTATCTAAGTATTTAATAAATTTCATTACTGGTTCAATTAGCTGGTATTCTTTATCTAGTAATAAATACAATGGATTCGGCTTATTCTCCACTTCTATCCTTTGAACCCTCACACGCGCCCCCCTCTTTAAACACTTTAAGTACTACAAATTATAAACCTTGTTAATTTTTATTTAAAGTAAAATCTCCCTTTAACATCTCCTCCTGAACTACTTTAACTACTATTATTTATTATACTATGGTTAACCGCTCACCCGTTGGATGCGCATGCGAGAATCTCCGGCGCCGAATACGGCAAACCCGTCACCATCGGCCATAACGTGTGGATCGGCGGGAAGGCGATCATCAACCCCGGTGTGCGCATCGGGAACAATGTGGTCATCGCTTCCGGCGCCGTGGTGACGAAGGATGTTCCAGACAACATCGTCGTTGGCGGCAACCCGGCTAAGATCATTAAGCATTTGGATGAATAGATGAACATACTTAATAAGGGGCCTGCCTCGATGGCAAGCCCCCTATCTTTTGTTCGCGTATCATTAATCCCTGCATCTTGGATTCCTGTGCATCTTGATCCTCATGCACTTGCTCCCTATACAATTTGCTTCATATGCACCATGCTTCCCATGCTCTGTTCCATCAACTTTCCATACGGCGATCCGCATACACCGCCATCGCGTCGCGCATGAATGCGGCGAGTCCTTCCCCGAACTGGTCGATATTCTTCGTGAACCGCTCATCGTCGACATACAGCTGTCCGAGTCCTTTGAACGCTTCCAGGGAATAGTGTCCGAACCGGTTCAACGCTCGGTACCACTCCTCGATCGCCGCCTGTGCTTCCTCCGATTCCGGCGATCCGTGACGCAGCTGAGCCAGCTTCGAGTAGATCGCATGGATCTCGTCCTGCAGAGCCTTCATCTCCGCCTCTGACATCTTGCCGAGTTTCGCTTTCGATTCATCCACTGCCTGATCGCCCCACCGCTCCCGCGCTTCCTGTTCATAAGGATTGCGGCTGAAGTCGAAGCCTTGGAATTTTTCTTCAACAGTCATCTTGATTTCCCCTTTCATATGTTGGATCGTTTTGTCGATGGTTGTGATCAATTGGTCAAGCCGATCCCGCTTCTCGATCAGCATCTTCCGATGCAGCTCCAGCGCCGCCTGCCGGTCATAGGCTGGATCGCTCATGATCTCTTTGATCTGCTTCAATGAGAAGCCGAGTTCCCTGAAGAACAAGATCTCTTGCAAGGTTTCCAGATTGCGCTCCGAGTATACCCGGTAACCGGCTTCGGTGACCTCGTCCGGGATAAGTAAACCGATCTCATCGTAGTAATGGAGCGTCCGCACACTGATGCCGGCTAGTTCAGCCGCTTCTTTTACGTGCATCGGTTCGTGTACCTCCCTTCGCTGTCTACTATAGGGTATCACGCAGCGTGAGGATCAACTCTTTTTTTGTTCCCAACATAGTCCCATGATGTTGCATCATTCATTATCCCCATCGTGGACTCCATCATTGGGTCTGATGATATAATGAAAGAAACATCTGATTGACATTCAGGGATAGGAGTTTACTCAGATGAACATCACCTTTGGGATCTTGGCTCATGTCGATGCGGGGAAGACGACGTTCTCCGAAGCGCTGCTGTATCATACACGCAGCATTAAGCGGCGCGGCCGTGTTGACCATCAGGATGCTTTCTTGGACAGTCATGAGTTAGAGAAGCAGCGAGGCATTACGATTTTCTCCGATCAAGCCTTCTTCACCATCGGGGACGATACCTACTATCTCATCGATACTCCGGGCCACGTAGACTTCTCGCCGGAGATGGAGCGAGCCGTTCAAGTCATGGATTATGCCGTCGTGATCATCAGCGGAGTGGAGGGCATCGAAGGGCATACGGAGACGGTGTGGCGGCTTCTGCGGAAGCACCGGGTGCCGGCATTTATCTTCATCAACAAAATGGACCGCACCGGTGCCGACGCTGCACGGGTGCTTGAAGAGATTCGCACCCATCTGACCGCTGATGTATGTGATCTGTCAGGAGTCGCTGAAGGGCAGATGCCGGAAGAAGTGATCGAATTCCTCGCCGAACGGGATGAGGAGCTGCTGGAGCACTATATGGAGCAGGGATATCATGCCGATCTGTGGCTGACGAAACTGCGCCAGATGGTCCGGGGCGGCCGCGTGGTGCCGTGCTTAAGCGGCTCTGCTCTGCATGATCTCGGTGTGCGGGAGTTCCTCGACCTGTTCACCTTGCTTACCGAGACCGAATATGATGAGAGCCAGCCCTTCGCCGGAAGGGTCTATAAGATCCGCCATGATGAACAAGGCGTACGCCTCACCTATATCAAAGCGATCAGCGGCGCGCTCCATGTGCGGGACGATCTCCCCTATGGGGATGGGATCATGGAAAAAGTAACCCAGATTCGCAAGGTCAACGGTCATCAGGTGCAGCAAGTTGACCGCGTCACTGCCGGTGAATTGTTTGCCGTGACCGGGCTGACGGCCGTCCGCGTCGGCGACGGCGTTGGCACCTGCCGTGAACAGGCTTCATTCGAACTGGTCCCGACCTTGCGTTCTAAGGTTGTCGCGGAACCCGGAGTAAATATGAAGGAAGTCTATGCGCTCTTTCGCATGCTGGATGCAGAAGATCCCTCGCTGCATGTTACTTGGGAAGAACGATTGCAGCAGATCCATATCCATGTGATGGGGAAGATTCAGTTGGAAGTGCTGAAACATATCGTCGCCGACCGTTTCCGGCTGCAAGTGGACTTCGAGCCCCCGGAGATCCTCTACCGGGAGACGATCGAACAGCCGGTCATGGGATACGGTCACTTCGAACCGCTGCGCCACTATGCAGAGGTACATCTGCGGATCGAGCCGGCACCCAGGAACAGCGGGATTACCTTCGCAAACGAATGCCGCCCCGATGACCTGCCCGTCGGCATGCAGAACTTGGTCAAGCAACATATCTTTGAACGGGAGCATCACGGTCTGCTTACCGGTTCCCCTTTGACCGATGTGAAGATCACCCTCGTAAAGGGCCGTGCCCATAACAAACATACCCATGGCGGGGATTTCCGCGAGGCTACCTTCCGAGCGCTCCGCCAAGGATTGGAGAAGGCGCGCAACATCCTGCTGGAACCAGTTTATGAAGTGAAGATTCAAGTCCAGCTCGATCACATGGGACGGGTGCTGAGCGATATCCAAGCGGCCAGCGGCCGCTTCGAACCGCCGATCACGGAAGGTGACCAGGCGATCATCCATGCCGTCGTGCCTGTGGCAACCTTCATGGACTACGGGACGACTCTCGCTTCCCTCACCAAGGGCAAGGGACGGATCAGCATGGCTTACGCTGGTTATGAGCGCTGCCATAACGAAGTGGAGGTCATCGCTCGCATAGGTTATGACAAGGATGCCGATCCGGAGTATACCTCCTCCTCAATCTTCTGCACCAAGGGCCAAAGCTTCTCCGTCCCCTGGTACGAAGCCGAAGCGATGATGCACTGCCCGATCGAAGAATAATGAAAGCCGCCCCTGGGGCGGCTTCTTTGTATTGCTCATCATGGCTGACATGGCGCCGTTTGTCGCATCGCAATGTGTTGAAGGCTGTATAACTGGCGCTGCGGGATCAAGTTTGCAATTGGAGTATACGATACGATGCGGGTGTTTCGACGGAAGTGATGCGTTAGAAGCGATGCGACACAACTGAGTACTGTTTTTGTACGAAAAATAGCTCAAAACCTCGCGCTTCAGTTTAATAATCGGGTTTTTGTCCGAGATTTAGGATAAAACCGGAAGGGCAAACGTCCGATTCATTGATTTTATCCTAAAATCGGGATAACTCCATCGGATTGGCCGTCACCCGGGCGCTCTTTGTCCTAAAAATCGTATAAAATGCCGCACACCCCAGCAGCTGCCGGCCAATGCTATCCTCATAATCGCATGAATCCGCACGCCAAACTTCCCATCAATCCCCCGTCTGATGATCAACTTCGGGTATACGCGCGAATTCCGGCAGCCGCTCGAAGATCCCGTGGATCTCTTCCAAGCACTGTTCGCTGGTCATACCGCCATCCCCGCTGCACACCATATCCACATTCGCTGCGATCAGCATAAGTATGCTCTTGGCTTCCGATTCACTAAGAGAGCGGATCTTGTTCCTGACTGCCGCCAAATGCATCCTTTTTCGCCTCCTGACCCCCATGAATCTGCCTTACCCAAATACATTCTTACGCCTTCTAGCTTCTACCTTCTACCTTACGCCTGCCGCGCCTGCCGCTGCATCACCCATGCACCAGCCGTTCAGCGATATACAACCTAAGCCTGGGATGTACTTCTCTCCTTCCGTACCCCGAAGAACACCTTCAGCATCGGCGGGGTAACAACGGTCGTTAAGATCACCACGATGATCGCCGAAGTGTAGTATTCCGGGTGCAGCAATCCGCTCTCCAGGCCCATCGCAGCCAAGATCAAGGCAACTTCGCCCCGTGATACCATCCCCGAACCGATGCCCATGGAAGAACGGTTATTAAAGCCTGACAGCTTAGCACCCAATCCGCTGCCGATGAATTTGGACAGGACAGCGATCAACGAGAATACAATAAGGAATCCCGCTTGATAGCCGATCCCTTCAAAGGATACGGCCAGACCGATACTGACGAAGAAGAAAGGAACGAAGATCCCATTGGCGATAGGATCCACCTTGTGTTCGATCTCTTCTCTGAACTTCGTCTGCCCAATGGCGATCCCAGCGAAGAATGTACCGATGATCCCGGCTACACCGAGAGACTCCGCGAAGTAAGCCAGACCAAAGGCGATGATCAAGCCCCCGCTGAGAACTGCTGCCGTCACTTTGAGCTTCGAGAAGATCTTAATAAACACCGGTACAAGCCATCTGGATACTCCAAATAGAACAAAGAAGAATCCCGCCATCATAGCAAGCATCAGCCCGATGTTGGTGTCCGCTTCCGTTCCTGTGCCGAAGACACTCATCGCTATGGCGATCAAGATCACGACTAAGATATCGTCCAGCACGGCTGCTCCCAGCAATGCAGAGCCTTCCTTCGTATTCAGCCAGCCAAGCTCTCTCAGCGTCTGTACGGAGATGCTGACAGAGGTAGCTGACAGCAGCAAACCCATGAAGATCGCTTCGGCCGTCGTGAAATCGAAGAACTGAGCCGCAGCATAAGTTAAAACAATCGGCATAAGAACCCCGCCGACAGCAATTAGTACGGCTGCCTTCATGTTCTGATTGAGATCTTTGAGATCCGTCTCCAAGCCTGCCAAGAACATCAGCAGCAGAACCCCAATCTGGCTGAAGACATCAAAGACATCCGAACCCTGCACCCAACCCAGCACCGCAGGGCCGATGATGATCCCGATGATGATCTTGCCTAATACGGAAGGCTGACCTAAGCGAACGCTGAGATCTCCGGCAACTTTTACTGCAAATAAGACCAAAATCAATTGTATAATGAACTCTAGTACCAATTTGTCTCCTCCTGCATCATCTAAAAATTAAATCATCTTGCATGCTGTCGCTGTAAATCATATAGTCGTCATCTTTCATGTTCTATACCCCTGCTAAATCTGTTAAAATGCATCCCCCCTCCTATCAACCCAAAACCCAAAAAATGCAAAAAGGAGCCTGATTTGACAGACTCCTCCTTAATTCCAATCAGGCTATTCGATTGATCATGCCCTCCAATATTATAGCGGCTTTGATAGGCATTGTAAACTTCCACCCGTTCCATGCAGTTCAAGGAATGATGCAGATGCCCATGCTGAGAAGAGACCTTGCTCTGAAACACGATCCGCCCGTCGACTCATTGTCAGAAGTCCAATGGAGCGGCATCTTCGATGCGATGACAAGACATGTACCGCGCTTTCGATGGCCAAGGTTATCCAAAGGTTATCCAAAGGTAAGCTGCGGTTTGATTCTAAATGAATCACTCCGCAGCTTTTCATCTTCCATTCATATCCCAATATAAAATCCAAGCCAAGCAGATCCTATACCTAATAGATACGACAATCCCATATAGATCACACTTGTTTTTCCTTCACCCGAATTTATCATATTGAAGTTCTCCATCTTAAACGTAGAAAACGTCGTAAAAGCGCCCATAAACCCTGTTCCCAATAACAAAGAAATCGGCCCATGAATCCTGCTGCTAACAAGCGATCCCCGCTATGCCGATCCATACATAGTTCATGAAAGTCACTCCTATATAAAAACAAACTCCTGCCCATACACATTACATCGGCAGGAACCATCAAGATCGTCCGCTTCTATTCGAGTTCAAACACGTATTGCTTTACCTGCTGAAGGCTATGACGGCACCCAGATGTCGTTGGTTTCTAGTTTTTCCCTTTTTCTGGTTTGACGTAGAAACTCTGCTCCTTTGCTGTTTGGATAATCTGGTATTCGGGAAATAGAATTTTAAGCAGTTTTCTCCAATCCATGTTTTAATCTCCTTGCAGATATTCATCGTGATGGCTAAACCGGACAGTGCATAAACGCCAGCTGCAGCGATTTATCCGGTAACCTTATGCTGCATTTTAACACTCGCACAAGCCCGTCAGCGATTAACTATTGGTTCTAATTCAACGAAATATTGATAAATCCTCTATCGACAAAAACGGGAACAAAAAAGCGAATGACAAGGCATACGCCTGCCATCGCTCTCATTTGCTCCCCTTAATGAACGTTCATATCCATGGCTCTCATTTTATCCAGCTCTTTTTTTCTTTTCTCTCGAAGATAGGTCCGCCCGCTCTTCCATTCTCCCAACAGAATTATTTTTTACAAACTTTTTCCTTCGCCCTAGAGTCACAACAAAACCGCCACAAAGGCGGTTTAATGGACGGGTTTAGAAGGGTTTTGAAACGGTGGATTAGATACTCCGATAATCGTTCCTATTTGGCTAAAAACTCCCTTTCATCCGTGACTTCTTCCAACAAGATCTCTGCCAATCTTGGATCAATCATCGAAGACCTCAACCATTCTTTGTCGATTTGCATGATTCCTTCAACGACTTTTCCCTGCAAGCCTTTATTGTTTCTCTCTTCCCCAGCCTCGCCAGGCAAATCCTCTGGAAGCCTCTCAACCGAACCATCCAAGTATGGCGAGAAAAATTGGATGAATTTCTCCAGCACATCCTTGATTTCCGCCATCGTGTCAAACAAATACGCGTAGAGTTCGAAGTATACCCTGAGTGAGCGGTTCTCCATCACGATGTTTGGATGCACTTTTTTCGTGATGAGGGACTTGTGAAGGCAAAAACTTCGATACATGTCCTCACGACTTTGATCAAAGTGAATACCCACAAACGCCTTGCCTTGCTGATTTCGGCATGAGAGCTGATAAACTGCACCGCTGATGCCCGCACCCAGACTAATCGTCAAACTGTGTGCCAAATGTTTCTTGCTTATATGTACGTTCGGGAAATAGGCAAGGTGCTTTCGCGAAAACTCCATCAGGCACTTTTCACACCTCAATGCGATTAAAATCATAACGATATTCGCCCACATACACTCTCCCGACGTGCATGCTGGGCATTTGCTCATACCGATAAACCAGTTTCAGCGGCTGCACAATCTTGTTAATTCGCCATAAATTCGGCCATATATCCAATGCTTCGATTTCATCCAATATTTCAAGCTCCTGCATCGCGTCAGGATGTAACTCCAATCCATAAAATTGATGTATTTATGCGGGTTCTCCTTTAGAAATGCTTTCACCGCCGACAAATGTTGTTTGTCAAACCGAAGAGCTGTCCAAATGACAATGCCTTCTTGCAAACTCTTCAGAATGGGCATGATTTTTTCTTTCAAATGAACTTGTGAATATGTGAACAATTGGCTGGTTACTTGCTTTCTTCCAACTGATCTCTTATCTCCTGCAATCTTTCGAGAATGCATTGCAGTTTGCCGTCCGCTACAATACGCTCCAACAATCCTTCGTTAAATCTGTCGCCTCTTACGTAGCAAGTCATCAACCTTCGTAAGGTTTCCAAATCCGCAGACTCGATCTCTTCGTGAATATCCTTGTTTAAATCCTTAAAAACTTCATTCCTGTCAAGCCACTCATGCCAGTTAAACACCATCAGAAAACCTGTCTCAAACAGTGTTTGAAGTAGTTCATGGGTCAATTCTTGCAATCTTCCGTCAATTTGATCCGCACCCACTAATTCCTTTAAACTTGCATAAAGTTTTAATATTTTTTCTATATCTTGTGGCGTGATTTCCTTGTCATACAATGGCGAGACCCCTCTTTTCGTTTAGGTTGAGTTCCTGGATGCCTGATCTTTTCATAAATCATATGCGGGTTTTATGAACCACTTTCATAATTCTAAAGGGGAATAGGCCAAGGGTTGCCCTTCTGTTTACGATGAAACATCGGACAGGGCATTCCTTGCGGGGAATGTCCTGTTTCTTTTCTTGCAGAGGCACTTGTGCGTGCTTAATTTCATCCCTGTACAACCTTCAACCCTTATCACTATCAAGCAACTGTACCTGCAGGTCGGGAAACAACCGCGAGTTGTCTGTTTCCTGATAGGTCCCACCAACCAGTACATACTTCCTAATCGCTTTTTCAAATGGATCCGCAACCCAATACTCAGGAACCGCACATCTGGCATACGTATCCTTCTTTTTGCCCAGCAGATTGTCATGATGGTTTGGATTCGACATCAAACAATTACCTTGTTCTCTTTATTTCCAGTATACCATTCGAGCAAAAAGAAAAAGAGGAGTCTTGCAATACCTCCTCTTGATCCAAATCGATCTTATTGATTCACTCAGTTTTAAAAGTACCAATTAGTTTTTCCAACTCTTCTGCCAGGTTTTGAAGGCTCGATGACGATTCATTGATCAGGTTAGCCGTGGCTAATTGTTCTTCTATTGTTGCACTTGCCTGTTGCGATCCGCTGGCAATCTGCTGGGCGGCAGACGCAATTGTCTCTATGGCTTGCATCATGGCTTGAATCGCAACAGATTGTTGCTCGACTGCGGATGCAATGCTTGCCGAATTTTGATTAATTTCAAGGGTACTGTCATGATGACAGACAAAGCACTTTTCGCTTTATCCGCCAATTCTCGACTTATCATTATCTCCTCTTTCACTTTAATCACGCTGTTCACTGCTTGTTGCGTTTCTTTCAGGTTATTATTCACGATTTGAATAATGCCCTTGGCCGCATCTGCACTTTCATCTGCCAGCTTTCGAATTTCATTTGCTACAACGGAAAAGCCTCTTCCATATTCGCCAGCCCTGGCGGCTTCAATAGTCGCATTTAAGGCTAGCAGATTCGTTTGTTCCGCTATATGCGTTATCAATTGCACCATCTTGGATATTTGTTGCGAACTTTCCTCAAGTTTTGAGATGACCCCTTTCATTATTTCTGTATTTTCATCCACCAAAACTAAACGTTGGACCACATTTTCAACCGCGTCGACGCCATCTTGCGAAGTTTGAATCGCTTTGTTGGCAACAGAACTTGCTTGTTCTGCCGAAGCCGAAATTTCCTCAATCGCTGCCCCCATTTCTTCAAACGTGGCCTGGAGTTCTTCTGTGTTCGCGTTTTGCTCCTGGGTGCTTGCTGAAGCTTCCTCCAAGGTTGCGGCAAGCTCTTGGATAGCCTTTTCCGATTGATTTGCCGCTGCCGATAATGAGATGGCCACCTCTGTTAAATTCTTCGCATCGTTTTTTATTTTGATCGCCATATTTCGTAAACTTCTGGTCATTTCGTTAACTGTGTTTCCAAGTACCCCAATTTCACCGATTGCTTTAACGGCGATTTCTTCTGTTAAATCTCCTTCTAACACAGCCTGAGATCGGGCAATCAATTCCTTGATGGGTCGTACCACGATTTTCCTCAAAATAAAAAAACCAATGAGAGGCAAAGAAATAACAAAGACAAATTCGATTATAAACAAGTCAAAAAAATTGCTTACTAAAGCAGGGATTGTTCCCACGATCAGAAACATGGCTAAAAATATTCTTTCTAGATTAACATTTTTCACGTTAAGCTTCATGATGGGCTACCTCCTTTGTTGCAATGCATAGAACATACAGTAAAGTAAGTTGCCGTAATAATTGGTGGATGTAATCAATTGAATACAAATCGGTGACTTCTTTTCATTGTGCTTTCATACCCAAAAACGATTGTCGAAAATTGTCTGAATTTATCCTGCACTAATTTGAATTTTACTTAAAAAACTACTGGTTATCAATATTCCCAATCGGAAAAAGCGAATAAAAATATATTTTCATACATCCTTATCGCCATAGTCTACAAATCAATCATCTTCAGCAAATCCTGCTCAACAGCCATCTTCACAACTTTTTCCTTAATCAATTTTACAGCACCTTTCGATCGTTCTCCTAGACTCCTGCCCTCCGTAATTAAATCGTTGATTTCTTTAAAATATCCGATGATCTCGTTCGCATCGGAATTATCGTTGACATTCAACTCGTCGAGCAACCCAATTTCTTTATGAATAAATGCTTTCGCTTCGGTTGTGAAAGGTTTTTCCCTATAGCCGTCAACATAACGTGCTAATGAAACGCCTCTTGTAGAGTTTTTCCTAGAACCTCACTAGCCCTCTCCAAGACCATCGCTTGTGAGAACGAATGGTGCTCTATCCAAACTGATTTTGAAACTGTCTCGGAACTGTGTTTTGGAAGGAATCATCTTTTTTATTTTAGAGGGGCAAGGCGAAAGGTAATCGGGCAAATCTATGTCACAGGCATTCGCTGACATTCCCCTGTTTCATCGAAGAAGCCTCTGTAGCAAGGTTTTGATGCAAACGGAGCTTCTTCCATCTCTATCCTGTTTTAAAGCAAAAAGCCGCAGAACAACCCAGTTCGGGTGATCTGCGACAAACACGTGGGTTCACGTCAGCTTTTTTGTGCTTTGGTATCAGAACGACGCTGTCCATCACCGATGAACAGCCATGGCCTCGGCTTTCGTCCTGTGAACCGTGCCAAACGGATGCTCGGGCGGAGCATAAATGGAATACAGCTTCAAGGGAACATGCCCTGTATTGGTTACATTATGCCACGTCCCAGCTGGAATCATGATCGCGTCATCTTCGGACACTCTTCTTTCAAAATCCAGACGGTCTTTTCGTTCCCCCATTCGCACAAGTCCCTGTCCTTGTTCAATACGGATAAACTGGTCAACATCAGGATGAACTTCTAATCCGATATCTCCTCCTACCTCGATGCTCATCAAAGTCACTTGCAAATGTTTTCCTGTCCATAATGCGGTTCGGTAATTTTTATTTTGCTTGGCGGCCCTCTCAATATCGACAACGAACGGTTTTCCGCCATAATCTTTCAATTCGATTTGAGGGTTCCCGTCATTCAGCAAGTTGTTGGAATAACCACAAACATACGGATGCCAGTTCCTCCAGTCATGATGTGGGGGACAGTAAGAGGGCATGGGATAGAACCACTGTGTGCTGTAATACTGGTGGGCGTAATAAGGATTCAATCCCGTGTTCACTCTCCTTCGATTGGAATTAACGGAATCTGCGACTATTTTATGCAATTGCCCAGTAAGGCGTGACAAGGGCACATCCATGGGCAAACGGAAGCATCGTGAGGAGGAGAAACCCACAAAAAGCGGTGGCCATTCGTCGCCATGAAACCTGAACAGCTTAGACCTTTCCCACCTGTCGGACCAACTCCGCCAAATGGTCTCCATTTTTCATGTGTCAATAAGTCACATTCCCACACCAAATCCCAGCCATGCCGCTCCGATGCCGAGAAGGTACGTCATCCCCATGTACAGAAGGCTTGTTTTCCCTTCGCCCCATCGAAACAGGTTCACGCTCTCCAGCTTGAACGTGGAGAACGTCGTAAACGCCCCCATGAATCCCGTTCCCAGAAAAAACGCTATCTGTTCATTTAATCCACTGCTTGCGATCCATCCGAGCAAAAAGGAACCGATCAGATTCATCAACAGCGTTCCAAGAGGCAACCTGGTCGGCCAACGGGCGGAAACAAATGCAACCATCGCGTAACGAGCCATCGCTCCCAAAAAGCCGCCCGCCGCTATCCAACCGATCTCAGCCATGTCGAACCCTCTCCCTTCTCCTGTCGGCAACCGCCGTTCCCATCCAAACCAGACACAATCCGCCGATCATACTTATCCCTACATACGCAATCCCGCTCCCCCATAGTCCCTGACGGAACAATTGGACGGTTTCCACACTGAACGTCGAAAACGTGGTAAAGGAGCCGATCAAACCCGTGCTGATGCTGGTGCGAACACGAGGTGAAATGCGGTTTTTGTCCATGACCCATTGGAAAAACCATCCCAGGGCGAAACAACCGACCAGATTGACCGCCAACGTGCCAACGGGAAACGAGGTTTGCGGAACCAATTGTTGAACCCACAATCCTAAAACATACCGAAGCAAAGTGCCGATGATCCCCGCAATTCCGACCAAAAAATATGACATGCTGATTCCTCCCGAAATGCTGGATAAAAAAACAGACCCCTACCCATACACTCGTATCGGTAGGAGTCATCAGCCGTCAGGCGGTTATGGCGAACTCCATCGCCTATTTCGCGTTGACACTATCATATTCCCTATTTCATCGAAAATCAATCCCAACAGCCTGTATTCTGGTATCTATTCTCCCGTGTCGCGAAACCGCTTGATTCGTTCGCCAATCTCGTCCCGCACGCGGCGGAATACCGCCAGTTTTTCTTCCTCCGTCCCCGTTGCCTTGGCAGGATCGTCAAAGCCCCAATGCCAGCGTGTCACGTGCGGAGGTGTCATCGGGCATCGGTCGTTGGCATCGCCACAGAGCGTAATCACATAATCCGCTTTGTTTAACAGCTCGGGATCGATCACATCGGATGTCTGATTGGAGATGTCGATGCCCACCTCCCGCATGACCCGAACGGCATACGGATTGAGACCGTGGGCCTCGATTCCAGCACTGTACACATCAAAACGGTCACCGAGATATTTTTTCCCGAACCCTTCCGCCATTTGACTGCGGCAGGAATTGCCTGTGCAAAGGAAATAGATGATCGGTTTCTCCGCCATTTCGTCAGCCTCCTTGCGTGGAAAAAAATTTGCGTTGGAAATAGAGCGACAGCTTCACCAAAGCCAGCATTACGGGCACTTCCACCAGCGGGCCGATGACCGCCACAAAAGCCACTCCCGAATGAATGCCGAACACCCCGACTGCCACTGCAATTGCCAGTTCAAAATTGTTGCCGGCGGCGGTAAAGGAAAGCGTCGTGCAGACGGGGTAGCCTGCTCCCGCTTTTTTGCTGAGCAGAAACGATACCACAAACATGACGACAAAGTAGATGAGAAGCGGGATCGCGACCCTGAGCACATCCATGGGCAACTCAAGGATGACCTCCCCTTTGAGGGAGAACATGACCACGATGGTGAACAGCAGGGCGACCAAGGTGAGCGGGCTGATCTTCGGAATGAACACCCGCTCGTACCATGCTTTCCCCTTTGTTTTCACCAGTGCATATCGGGTGATCATCCCCGCAAGGAAGGGAATGCCCAGGTAGATAAACACGCTTTTGGCGACCTCGGCCATCGTGATCTCGATGACCATGCTTTCCAATCCGAGCCACTGCGGCAAAATCGTGACGAACACGAACGCGTAGAACGAATAAAACAAAACCTGAAAGATGGAATTGAACGCAACCAGGCCCGCCGCATACTCAGTGTCCCCTTTGGAAAGATCGTTCCAGACGATGACCATGGCGATGCAACGGGCAAGACCGATCAGAATCAAGCCAACCATGTACTCGGGATAGCCCCGCAGGAAAATGATCGCCAACACGAACATGAGGAGCGGCCCGATGACCCAGTTCTGCACCAGGGACAAACCCAGCACTTTCACGTTGCGGAACACATGGCCCAGTTCCTCGTATCGCACTTTCGCCAGCGGCGGGTACATCATCAGGATCAAACCGATGGCAATGGGAATGGAGGTGGTGCCGACCTGTAAAGCATTCAAGTTGTCCACCATGTTGGGAAACAGGTAGCCGCAACCGATGCCAACAACCATGGCCAGAAAAATCCACACCGTTAAATACCGATCCAGAAACGACAACCTTTTGATGTTTTGACTGCCCATGTGATACACTCCTTCTTATTCACAGCAAACATTAACCAATAGTCCCTGTTTTTCTAGCTCTTTCAATTCATCCGACATGTCGGGCAACTGCCTCAACGCCAATCCAACCTGTTCAAGAACTTCACGGTTCAGAGAGTAAAACACCCATTGCCCTTTGCGGCTCTCCTTGACTAACCCCGCCGTTTTCAATCGGCTTAAATGTTTGGAAACCGCTGGCTGGGAGATCTTGAACACAGGAACGAATTCGCATACGCAACAATCCCGATGCTGGAGTATTGCGAGCATTTTCAAACGGGTGGGATCGGCCAACGCTTTCAGCATCTCCGCCAATTTTACGATGTCCACATCCTTTCACCTTCCTTCATAATAAATTTACCATATAACTATATGGTTATACAAAATAAACTTGTTTGGAAATGCGAATTGTTCCCTTCGGATCAAGACCGCGGACCCCACAACATGACGGAAACTCCCGCCAGGCAAATCACCGCTCCGATCCAGTCGTAGAGATCGGGCGTTTTCCTGTCCACGAACCATCCCCAGAAGACCGCCAAAATAATAAAGACCCCGCCGTAGGCGGCATATACTCGGCCAAAGTTCGGGAAGCTTTGCAGGGTGGGAATGATCCCGTACAGCACAAGGATTATCCCTCCCAGCACGCCGACCCATATCGGTTTGGATTCCCTCAGCCATAGCCAAACCAGATACCCGCCACCGATTTCCGCCAATCCTGCCGCCAGAAACAAAATGATCGCCTTGATCATCACTTTTCACGGGTTAGGGCAAAAGGCGTAATCACGGTCAGGTTCAAGCGTCGCCAAAGCCGCAGGTTTTAGCAAAGACTTGAGCGTCACCAGCGGCACGCGTCGTCCGTTTTGCCCGCAGTGTGCTGAAATTTTCCTTGCATGAACTGGACCAATGCGTGATCATACTCTACGGCGAGTACCGATGACATAAGGGTCCTTGTTCCATTGGGTCGATGTGAACCGAATGGCCGCTCCTTTCTCCAAGATGTTTTAATTTTTTGATGATGCAGGAGGAGACAAATTGGTACTAGAGTTCATTTTACAATTTGGTCATGCCTTCACTTCCTTTAGCAAAAATAAAATTCACACGTGCTCTGCGTGTGAATAGAAGTAAAGGACATAGACCCATCCATTTTTTGGTAAAATGGGTCGATTAAACACCTGCCCGAGGGTATAAGGAATGAAGCCCTCCTGCATCCTGCTCGCATGCAGTTTCGTTCAGATCATGATGAATCCCGCAAGCTATTCCCTAATCAACGTATAGGTATTATGTTCACCTAACGGCGCGGCGTTGAAGTACCGTCCCGTTCAATTCGTACCATACCGCATAGCTAATGCCGCCTCCGCCGCCGTCCCTAATGCCGCGAATCTGCACCTCGCCAACCGCCGGCACCGAGATGGACCTTGGCTTATGCTTGATCATAAATGCATCGACGAGCGGCGTGCCGTTATGAATCAAAAGCCGGAAACAAAAAGCGAATGACAAGGCATACGCCTGCCATCGCTCTTTTGTGCGCACCTTAATGTTAGTTCATATCCATGGCTCTCATTTTATCCAGCTCTTTTTTTCTTTTCTCACGAAGATAGGTTCGCCCGCTCTTCCATTCTCCCAACAGAAAAAGAAGTCCCAGCAGTAGAATCAGCACATATTTCATGACATGATCGATTTGGTTTGTGACAAACAGCCAAGTTATGAAGACTGCATAGGCCGCAGGAATAATCGCTCCCCAAAGTGCATGGTTCCTTGTTGAGAAGAAATATTGTGCACCCAACACACCTGCAGCAATAAAAACGCCATAAAAACCAAGATCCATTTTACTTCTCAACCCTTTCATTTTTATATTTTTCTATGATCAATTTTGCATCTTCCATACTGATTCGATCATCAATGGCCAAACGTCTGATAAACTTAATAAATTCCTCGTTTTCCATCGAATCATTGATTTTAATTTTCTCGATTAAACGATCCAGCCTTAACCTAACGGTTGGATAAGAGACTCCATAAAGTTTTGCAATTTCTTTCAAAGAACCTGAATTAAGAACAAAGTTTTTGATAAATTCTAGATCCTCGCTGTCCAAAGATAAAATCCAGTTTGGTATATGATTGTTGTCCATATGCCTCCCACCCTTTTATATTGTTAAACAAATGATAACATTATATTTAATAATATTCAACTTTATTTTAATTTTATTAAATAAAATGTTTATTTTCAAGTTTTATATAAGAACCCCCTCGCAGCTGAGACAGTAAGGATATAAGAATCCTGCATTGAATAAATAATATGTTGCTCAAGTCATGTTTAATGGAAAAAGTATATGACAGAAGGAGAGAATAGAATATATTGAAATGGCAACAGAAACGATCGCAAATAAAAAAGGAATATATTACAGGACCCGTTCCAAACGATGTATATCAGTTTTTAATCTTTACCATGGATCAAATTCACCCATTTCTCGCATACATTTGCAGGAAAACGAAAAAAAGAAGCCGAGCAGGTAATCAAGGATCACTCCTGACACTCCTCGGCTTCTTGAACATTTTATATTTTCCCTCTATAGGATTTATTTAACGTGGATAAGACGGGGATTATAAGATCCGTTTTGCCTCAACCTCACTCCACCGTCACGCTCTTCGCCAGATTGCGCGGTTTATCCACATCGTTGCCTCTTGCCAGCGCTGCATAGTACGCCAACAGCTGCAGCGGCACAATAGCCAGGGCAGGCGTCAAGAGATCGAGCGTTCGCGGGATATAGAATACCTCATCCACGGACTTCTCCAGCTCCTCGTTGCCTTGAGCAGCGATGCCGATCACGTAAGCCCCGCGAGCGCGCACCTCGATGATATTGCTGATCGTCTTCTCCATCACCTCGGTCTGTGTCGCCAAAGCGATGACCGGCGTCCCCTGCTCGATCAGCGCTAGTGTGCCGTGCTTCATCTCACCGGCGGCATAGGCTTCAGAATGAATATAAGAGATCTCCTTCAGTTTCAGCGACCCCTCCTGCGCTGCGGCATAGTCCAGACCCCGCCCGATGTAGAACAGATGCTCATGCTCTGCGAGCCGCTCAGCGGTCGCTCTGACCCGCTCCGACTGGTCGAGGAGTGCTTGTACCTGCTCAGGCAGTTGCCGCATATGCTTCAGGATCTCAACGATGCTGGAGCGGTCCATCGTCCCCATCAGCTGTGCGAAGTGCATCCCCAGCAGATAGAAGACGATGAGCTGAGTAGTATAGGCCTTCGTCGAAGCGACGGCGATCTCCGGCCCTGCCCAGGTGATGATACAATCGTCCGCTTCCCGGGCCGCCGAACTGCCGACAACATTCGTAATGGCGATCACGCGGGCGCCCTGCCGCTTCGCTTCCCGCAGCGCAGCCAGCGTATCCGCCGTCTCCCCCGATTGGCTGACGACGATGACGAGCGTATGCTCATTGATAATCGGATTGCGGTAGCGATATTCCGAAGCCACTTCTACCGTCGTCGGGACCCGCACCATCTGTTCCATCACCTGCCTGCCGACCAATCCCGCATGATAAGCCGTTCCGCAAGCGACGATCTGGATATGCTGAATCCTGCGCAGCTGCTCCGCGGTCAGGCGTACCTCATCGAGAATCACTCGTGAATCGGATTCGTTGATTCTTGCACCCATCGTATCGCGATATGCCTTCGGCTGTTCATGGATTTCCTTCAACATAAAATGATCATATCCGGCCTTTTCTGCCGTTTGCACATCCCAGTCGACATAAACCATTTCCCGGGTAATTAGATTCCCCTCGATCGTCATCAAATCGACACCGTCATTCGTCAGCACCGCCATCTCACCGTCGTTCAGAATATACACATCCCGCGTATATTCGAGAATCGCTGGAATATCGGAACCGATAAAATTTTCCCCTCGACCGATGCCGATGATCAGCGGACTCGCTAAGCGCACAGCGATCAGCTTATCCGGTTCTTCACTGCACAATACCGCCAGTGCATAGGCGCCGCGCATCCGTTTCACCGCACGGCGTACCGTCGACACGATATCCCCGTCATACAGATCCGCAAGCAGATGGGCGATCACTTCCGTATCCGTCTCCGAGACGAAGGAGTACCCCTTTGACTGCAGCTCTTCCTTAAGCGGGAGATAATTCTCGATGATGCCGTTATGCACAACCGAGATCTTCCCCTCCCTGTCCTTATGCGGATGAGCATTCACCTCCGAAGGTCCGCCATGGGTTGCCCAGCGCGTATGGCCGATCCCGATCCGTCCATGCAGCGGCCGTGATCGCAGTCTGCCTTCCAGGACCGCTAATCGCCCCTGTGCTTTCTCCACTTGCATGCCCTGATCCGTAACCACTGCGATCCCTGTTGAGTCATAGCCGCGATATTCCAGCTTCCTGAGACCGTTCAATAGAATGTCTTGCGCATTGCGATGACCGATATATCCTATGATGCCGCACATCGATTGAATCCCTCCAACTCCTATATGCTAAATTGACAACACGAAACCAGGCATCCGATCTGGATGCTTTTTTTCATAACCATATTAACAATAAACATTTTGAAGATTTCTGTTGATTAAGTTGCTGTTGATTAAGTTGCAGTAAGCCGCTTAAACCATAGAATCCGTTCAACCGATCTCGCAATGATAAAGCTGGGTCACCTTATCGTGAGCAGGTGACCCGCAGCCTCCGATCTAATCTAATCTCTATTAACCGTTTCTGACGGTTTCCGACTCTCATTTCCCCCTAATTCTATATTCTATGTCTTTAAACGGCGCCCAGCATGTTCCGTCCCATTCATGCATGCTGGTTCTATCGATTCATCGATCTACATACACAGATCTCTGCATCTGTCAGAGCTTTGGCCGGCAAGTCGCCCTGCCGTTTTGGTCTCTAACTCACAGCCCGATGCCTGGGCTGGAAGGTCCCCGCCGAAACATCCGAACACCTTCACCTCGTCAACTTATGAAGCGCGGCTTCCACCGTCCGATCGTCCGCGCTGCTTCAGGCTCTCTAGATCCGTGCGATCTACACAGTCTGCTTAATAGGCGAAGCCCGTCATAAGTTCTGGCGCTTAAGAATGAAGTTTCTGCGATCCTCCTTTCTATTCTTTAGTCATTCCCATTTTATGCTTAGCCGGGAACTTTCGCAACTGTCATTTATAGTCATACTCCATCCTCAAACAAATTAAGACGCCCCTCAAACATCAGCTGTGCCGTGTTTGAGAGGCGTCCTCCCATCAACATCGAATCCGTCAATCTATTGCTATTGCAGCTCTTCGCGAATCACTTCGGCGATCTCATTCGCATACTGTTCGATCAATTCCTTCTCCGGTCCCTCGACCATGACGCGAATGAGCGACTCCGTCCCCGAAGGCCGGACCAGCACGCGTCCGTTGCCTTCTAACTTAGCTTCCGCTTGTTGGACGGCTTTCGCGATTCTTTCATTGCCTTCGTACTTGCTCTTATCCGCCACGCGCACGTTCACCAGAACTTGCGGATATTTGGTCATCACCTTCTTCAACTCACTGAGCGGCTTGCCGGAGCCAATGATGGTATCAGCCAGCTGCAGGGACGTCAAGATGCCGTCTCCTGTCGTGCTGTAGTCCAAGAAGATCACATGCCCCGATTGCTCGCCGCCGAGATTATAACCGCCTTTTCGCATCTCTTCCATCACATATCGGTCGCCGACGGCCGTCTGAGCAGATCTGATCCCCAGACCTTCGAGGGCTTTGTAGAATCCGAGGTTACTCATCACGGTGGACACGATCGTACGATGCTTTAAGCGGCCTTCCCGATCCATAGCCGCGCCGCATATGCTCAAGATGTAATCCCCATCGACCTCTTCGCCCATCTCATCGACGGCGATGAGCCGGTCCGCATCCCCGTCATAGGATAGTCCGAAGTCCGCCTTATGACGCAGCACTTCCTGCTTAAGCTGCTCCGGATGCGTGCTGCCGCAGTTCAGGTTGATGTTCAGTCCATCGGGCTCATGATGAATCGTGATGACCTCAGCGCCTAATTCTCTGAAGACCAGCGGCGCTAATTCATATGCAGCGCCGTTCGCACAGTCCATGACGATCTTCGTGCCTTTGAAGGAATGCTTCACCGTTGTCTTCAGATATTCCAGATATCGAAACTTGGCATGTTCATGATTGGTCACCGTACCGAGGCCGGCGCCGATCGGGCGAGGCAGCTGATCTTCTTCCTCATCCAGCAGGCGCTCAATCTCGAACTCTGTTTCATCGGACAGTTTAAATCCATCGCTGCCGAAAATTTTGATCCCATTGTCCTCCACTGGATTATGGGAAGCTGAGATCATGACCCCTGCATCAGCCCTCATCACGCGCGTCAGATAGGCGACGCAAGGAGTGGTTACGACCCCCAGGCGGACGACGTGCGCACCGATCGAGAGCAGCCCCGCTGTTAATGCCGCCTCCAGCATAGGACCGGAGATGCGGGTATCCATGCCGATCAGCACCGTGGGTTTCTCTGCCCGCCTCGTTAATACATAACCTCCGCAGCGGCCTATTCGATAAGCCAATTCAGGTGTTAGTTCTTGGTTTGCGACGCCGCGCACGCCGTCAGTGCCGAAATACTTCCCCATATTTCGCTCTCCTCTGCGTTAAAGTCTAGTCTTCATATCATGCGTAAGTATAGATATTATCTATGCTCAGAACGGGGGCTCTGTGCTTGTATGCGGCAAGTCAGCCGGTGTTGGCCGTGCTTCTCGGCTCACCTGCCGTCCTTTCATCATCAGTCGTCTCTTCACTGGGCTGATTCCCGGTGTCCTGGTTCCCGCCTCGATCGCTGTCTGGATCGTCGGTCCGTCTATCCTCCGGCGGCTGCTCAGGCTTCGTAACAACCGATTCAGGTTCTTCATGAACAGGACCGGAAGTTTGCTCAGAAGCCTCCGTTACCGTGACGCTCACCCGCAGATCATCAGCTGCTGCCAATTCGATAAAACGCGGGAGATTCACTCTCAGAGGCAGTACATAGCTTCCCGGCGCGATATTGCTGACATCCAGGATCACTTGCACATCTCCTGCTGTCAAACGGCTGACGAGCGCCTCCGCCCCCTCAACGGTGAGCGAGATCGTTCCGCTCTCCGGAGAAGTGATCGCTATCTCATAATCACCCTGTTCCCCGAACAACCGGATCGGCACCGCCTCGAAGGTGCGCTGCACCGTCGGTTCCACATCGATGGCGACGCGGACCTCTCTAGGTTCTACACTCGTGATCTGATTCATCAGCGGAATCTCGAGGGTCAGCGTCTGGTCCGCTGTAATCCGCGACAGGTCCACCACGACCCCTTCATAGAAATCGATGGCATCGATCACTTCCTGCGGTCCGGTGATCGTGACGAATTCAACGTCCTGACTGACACCGGCAACGCTGAGCCCCTGCGGCGGTCGGCCGATATAGCTCACTTGCAGCGGCACAGAGCGTATCGGCGGCGTGATTGGAACCTCTACGCTGACGATCGACGGACTGATCGCCACATCCTCCAGCAGCTTGCCTGACGCATCATAAGCTTCCAGCTTCACTTCCCGGACGATGGTCTCCGCAGCTCCGTGAATATCGATCTTGCCGCGGATGCTGTGTATCGCATCTAGTCGGCTTGCAGGCACCGTAGCGTGTACCCTGGACGGATTGGCCACAGGCACCCCCGCCTTTAAGCCTTCTGCCGGCGTACCGATCAGTTCGATGATCACGTCGAATTGCTTCGTCTCCATCCGCTCGATCGTCACCGTCACGACATCCGGATCCAGCGTAACCTCCACGCCCCGCGGAAAGTTCTGCGCCGTCAGTTCCACTTCATGGATCCCTTCCGTCAAACCCGTCAGGTCAGCGATAATCGCATACTGTGAATTAGGAATTCGGTTCAGTGCCGATGACGTACCCTGCACATGAACGTCAACCCCTTCCGGTTCGATCGAGCTGAGATAATACTGCTCAGTATCCAAACCGACAGGGGTTACCTTGGCATCGACGATCGTATCCGTTTGGAGTACGGGATTGTTCGGCCTAACATTGATCTGCTCATAATTCAAACGAACGACCAGCCATAGCAAGACCCCTAACAACAAAGCGACCACCCGGACGAAGTTTGTGTTGTTCAACAATCTATCCACGGCGGCCTCTCCTTCTCCAGAATGGTTTCTTGCTGTTGTCTTTGTTAGGCCTCAGCTCTTCAAACAGCTTCGAGATCAGCGATTCTTCCTTGATATCGCGGACAACTTGTCCATTGATCGACAAAGAAATCTGCCCCGTCTCTTCTGATACGACCAGTACGACAGCATCGGATACCTCCGTCATACCGATAGCTGCGCGATGGCGGGTTCCTAACTCCTTACTGATGAAGGGATTCTCCGACAGAGGCAGGTAACAGCCCGCTGCCATGATCTGATTGCCGCTGATGATGACCGCTCCATCATGCAATGGAGTGTTCGGAATGAAGATATTGATAAGCAGTTCGGAACTTATATTCGAATTCAGCTTGGTACCGGATTCGATCACATCCATCAGCCCCGTCTCTCGTTCGAACACGATTAGCGCACCGATCTTGTTCTTCGAGAAATAGTTCAGCGCCTTGATCACTTCAGCGATGAGCGTCTTAAACTCCGTGTCCTCGGCGTTAGATGAACGAGAGAAGAGCGTCCCCCGTCCAAGCTGTTCCAGAGCCCGTCTTAGTTCCGGCTGGAAGATGATGATGATCGCAAGCACCCCGAAGGTAAACGCCTGATTCATCAACCAGTTCAATGTATGCAGCTGAAAAGCCACACTCAATCCCCATGCGATGAGGAGGACGAAGATCCCCCTTAGAAGTTGGACTGCCCGGGTTCCGCGCACCAGCATGATCAGCTTGTAAATGACATAACTGACGATGAGAATATCGATGATGTCCCACACTCTTATATTAGTCCACAATTCCATCGTCAATCCTCCACCCGGACGTTTGCTTTCTTCAACTTCATGAAACCTTCATGAAATTTGAGTTCTTTCTCTATTTTATACAGTTCCAAACAATCCCGC
>NZ_BMAQ01000040.1 GCF_015472005.1 Insulibacter thermoxylanivorax
CTGGAATAAAGCACGACTGGTTATCGTCATCCGGAAAGCGGAACGTTATGACGGTGACCAGCTGCAGATGTACGACTTTCTGTGGGAGTACGAAGCGATTGTATCCAATCTGCTGGATTGGGACCCGATCGACATCTGGCGGTTCTACAACCAGCGGGCGTGCGTGGAAAACCACATCGATGATATGCACTTTCGTAATTCGGGATAAGTATTGTGCACAAGAACGGCACAGATTCTCCAAAGCCCAAAATGGTCTTGCGGGCGGCCATCTTTTTTGAATTAAGTCAAGGAAAAATCATGCCTGCATAGATAAAAAAAGCTCAAGCGTCATCTCGCCCGAGCTTTAATCCACAAACTTTGACCAACCATGTTTCAATCCAAAATAACTATCCTATTTTCAGCTTTTGATCTTTTTATATCAATTATCCTTTGGTTCTCCGAACCACGGAATTTTAAGAGAACGTTTCGTTTATCTAATTCAAACTTGCCATCAACAAGTATATCGGTTTCATTCAGCAATTCCTCCCAACCCTTATGTTTGGATGAATTTCTAATAATATACTCATATGAATAGCCCGTGTAAGTCATTACATCTAGGTCAAGCTTATGTGATTCTCGGGCAAGAACGGCAAATGCCTGGGCCTGTTCAAAAGGCTCACCACCGCTAAATGTAATGCCGTCCAGCAGAGGATTCCTTTTGGCTTGTTCGATGATTGAGTCAACTGTTACTAATGAACCTTCATCAAAGGAATGGGTTTCCGGGTTATGGCAGCCAGGGCAGTTATGTTTGCAGCCCTGGGCAAAAACCACCAATCGAATTCCTGGCCCATCCACTATGGATTCCTTTATCAGTCCCGCAATTCTTATATAAGTATCCATTTATACCACCTTAAGCATTACTTTTTTTGAACGATAAATGCTTTACTCTGTCACACTCCTCAGCTCTTTTAGCATCATTGAATCTATCAAGAGTTCCCACGAGATATCCCGTAATACGCCTTATCCGTTCAAATTTGTTATCTCCTTCTTCACGACCGCAGGAGGGGCATGTATTACCGATAATTCCGCTATATCCGCATACAGGATCTCTGTCTACCGGATGATTAATAGAACCATATCCGATACCGGCTTCTTTCATTGCTCTGATTATTTTCTCAAAAGCCTGCAGGTTTTGTGTTGGATCACCATCCACCTCTACATATGTGATATGCCCTGCGTTGGTTAACTCGTGGTATGGAGCTTCAATCCTTATCTTATCAAATGCATTAATTTCATAGTATACTGGAACATGGAAACTGTTTGTGTAATATTCTTTATCGGTAACGCCCGCAATTGAACCGAATATCTTCCTGTCCATTTTGACAAATCTACCTGACAGCCCTTCAGCAGGAGTTGCAATAAGTGTAAAGTTCATGTTGTTCATTTTACTAGCATCATCCATACGTTTTCTCATATGTCGTACTATTTCCAGGCCTAGTCTCTGCGCTTCCTCAGATTCACCATGGTGTTTGCCGATTAATGCCTTTAAACATTCAGCTAATCCAATAAAACCAGTTGTAAGCGTTCCGTGTTTCAGCACTTCCCTGATCTCGTCATCCCAGCTAAGCTTATCAGAGTCGATCCATACGCCCTGGCCCATTAAGAATGGAAAGTTTTTAACCTTCTTTCGGGCTTGAATTTCATACCTTTCAAGAAGCTGGTCAATTACCATGTCTATCTTCTTATCAAGTTCACCAAAAAACACATTGACGTCTTTATTGCTTCTAATCGCAATTCTTGGCAGATTTATCGTCGTAAAGCTCAAGTTTCCTCTTCCGTAGACTATTTCTCTGGAAGGATCATAAACATTACCTATAACCCTTGTTCTGCAGCCCATATAGCTGATCTCTGTCTCAGGGCATCCAAACTTATAATATTTACGGTTAAAGGGAGCATCTAGAAATGAAAAGTTTGGGAACAATCTTTTGGCGCTCACTCTGCATGCAAGCTTGAACATATCATAGTTTGGATCTCCGGGATTATAATTGACGCCTTCTTTAATCTTGAATATTTGCACAGGGAATATGGGGGGTTCTCCATTTCCGAGACCTGCTTCCGTAGCCATAAGAATGTTTTTTATAACCAGCCTGCCCTCAGGGGAGGTATCAGTGCCATAATTTATGGAACTAAAAGGTACCTGGGCTCCTGCTCTGCTGTGCATTGTATTCAGATTGTGAATGAAGGCCTCCATAGCCTGGTACGTATTCCTATCGGTTTCTGCCAGTGCCTTCTCAGCAGCAAAAGCCTGCACCTTATGGACAATATCAACGTCATATACATAGTCCATAAGATATTTTTTCTCCACTTCCAGATATCTCTCGTTGGGTACTAATGTCGGGTAAAGCCCGTGATCTTTTGCTAGTTTTTCCGAAATTGAGTTAATCAGCGTTACCGCATCATTTATATCTATTAACAATTCCAAACCTTTGGCTAGGTTCTGCTTGTAAAGTCTGGAATACGTCTTTGCGACACCCAAAGCCATTCCATAATCAAAGTTGGGTATGCTTTGTCCGCCATGCTGATCGTTCTGATTAGATTGAATTGCTATGCATGCCAGGGCGGAGTAGCTGCGGATGTCGTTTGGTTCTCTCAAATGTCCATGTCCTGTGCTGAAACCATTTTTGAAAAGTTTGACTATATCAATCTGGCAACAGGTAGTGGTAAGACTATAGAAGTCCAAATCATGTATGTGAATATCTCCATTTTTATGAGCTTCAGCATGCTCTGGCTTCAATAAGAACATTTCATAAAACTGTTTCGCTCCCTCAGAACCATATTTAAGCATGGTTCCCATAGCAGTATCTCCATCAATGTTTGCATTTTCCCGTTTCAAATCATGATCCTTGGATTCTTTAAAAGTTAATTCCTCATATGTTTTCATTAGCCGGGTACTCATTTCCCTGACACGTGTTCGTTCAGCACGGTACAATATATATTTTTTTGCCGTTAGGATAAGCCCCTCCTCAATCAAAACTCTTTCAACGATGTCTTGAATATCCTCAACACCCGGAACCTGAATATTTGGGTCTTTATGCAACTGTTCCATAACTCTCTCTGCCAGAGTCATGGCTTTTTCATAGTCTTCTTCTCCAGCAGCAATAGTTGCCTTATAGATGGCATTGGTTATCTTCTCTATGTTGAAGGGTTCTTCCCTTCCGTCCCTCTTCCTGATTTTCGCAATCATACATTTCACACCTCTATTGAAATGAGTTTTAGATCCTATGAGATAAACATGACCGCCGGCTAAGCCGGCGGTTCTACGACTATTTTCAGGATGCAAACTGGACAAACTTGACTAGTGTGCCTCGCTGATCGGACCGCAATCCACGACGGTGAGACTATACTTGAGCTGTTGTTGTGTCACGCGATCATCAGCTTACCATCGTCAAAAACGAAACGTTTCGTCGGTGATGGGGGCCACTTTGGCCACCGCATACGTCGAGCCTTTCTGCGAGAAAAAATCATAGGTCGAACCTTCATTCCTAATCCCGTTCATGACGATCGGATTGATCTCCTCATCGGGAAACATTGCGTCTAAACCGAGATTCATCAGAGCTTTATTGGCATTATAGCGGACATAGCTTTTCACTTCAGGGCCGAGACCGGTTTCAGCATACACGTCATTCGTATATTCCAGCTCATTGTGATACAAATCAAGCAAAAATTCATAGCCCCAAACCGTCAGTTCCTCTTTCAACGAGTCCGGAAATTTGTTAAACAGTTGCTGCGCAAAATATCCGACGGCAACCCCGTGAATCGATTCGTCCCGCAGAATAAGGGAAATAACCTCCGCGCTGTTGCGCAATGTTCCTAGACCTCCCAAATACAGCGGGTAGAAAAATCCGGAATAGAACAGGAATGACTCCAGCATGACGGAAGCAAACATCGCCTTCCACAGAGAAACAGAATCATCGTCCTGAATCGAACGATAGACGTCACCGATTCTGTTCGCCTTGTATTGCAAATATTCATTACGCTTAACCCATTCAAAGATGGCATCGATTTCACTGTTCGTACATAATGTGGTGAAAATATACGAATACGATTTCGCGTGAATTGCCTCAAAAGAAGCAAACACCGTATACAACGCCTTTTCCTGCAGATCAGGCGCATAGCGGGCAATTTCGTTCATCCCGATGTTCGTCTGAATCGTGTCGAGCAAAGTCAATCCGGCCAGCACCTGCTTGTACGTTTCCTGATGTTCAAATTGGCTCCATTGCTTCACATCCTTGCTGACGGCGATTTCTTCGGGAAACCAGATCTGCTTCCATTGCTGGTCCCAAAACACTTTCACCAAATTCTGCCCGTTCCGGTTCCAATTCACCGCTTCATAACGCTTCAAATCGAACATGCCACACACTCCTCAATCGTCTGCAGCCGCTGCCGCACATAATAGACCGATTTAATTCCTTTCATCCAAGCATAGATATACAAGCGGGCCAAACGTTCCGTCGTCCATTGATCAGTTACGTACACTGTCATGGAAATGCCCTGATCCACATGCTTTTGCGCCGCTGCGTACAGATCCACCATACGATACTGGTCAATTTCATAGGCTTCCTTATATAGATGAATGTTCTCATCATTCAAAAACGGCATCGGATAAATGGTGCGGCTGTCCGCGTAATCACGGATTTCCACCCTTTCCGTGATTGGCGCAATGGAAGCTGTGCAGTTCCGTATATAGGAAATGCTGCCCGTCGGAGCCACCGCCAGCCGGTATGCGTTAAACAGGCCGTGCTCCATGACCTGCTCCTTCAAATCCATCCACATCTGTCTCGTAATGAGCGGCACCTTCCCCAATGCGCGCAGCACGGATGCCGGCAATTCCCTCTCTTCCTTGTTTACATACCGTTCAAAATAGGAACCGTCCGCATAATCGCTTTTTTCAAAACCGTAAAAGGTCTCCTTCCGCTCACGGGCAATACGCATCGATGCAAGGAGGGAATAATAATTCAACGCCTCCATGAACGCATCCACAAACAGGACCGACTCCTCCGACTCATAGTCCAATCCTTGCGAAACCAAATGCCCGTGCAAATTCATAACTCCTAGCCCTACGGAATGCATGAGCCGATTTGCTTTGCTGACGGACGGCACATTGCGAATATTAGTCATGAGCGAAACGTTGCTCAAAAGCCGCATAGCCGTATCTACGAGGGTTTCAAAATCCGTTTGCGTCGCCTTGTGAATGTCTAAGGATCCAAGATTGCAGGATACATCCATCCCGTATTCGTTCTCTATGCCGTGGTCATGGATGAGGCTAGTCTCCTGAACTTGGAATATCTCTGTGCACAGGTTGGACATTTTCACCCGTCCCAATTTGCGCAGCGGGTGCTGGTCATTGACATTGTCATCGAAGATTTCAAAGGGATACCCGGATTCGAATTGCGCCTTTTTGATTTCCGTGTACAGCTTCCGGGCATTTACCCGCTTCAGCTTGCGAATGTTCGGATTGTCCAGCAATTCATAGTACATTTCGCTCATACTGATTTCCGACATCCGCTTCCCGTATTCCTTGTAAATATCGTAAGGACTGAACAGCACAATATCCTTGTCCCGCTTCATCAATTCGAAGAAAATACTCGGCACAATAATGCCGGTAGACAAGGTCTTCAAGCGAATCTTTTCGTCAGCATTGGGTTTTTTGGAGGATATGAAGTTTTCGATATCGCCATGAAAAATGTTCAGATACACAACGCCCGAACCGTTTCGCTGCCCGAGCTGATTCGAATAGGAAAAGGCATCCTCCAGCAGTTTGGACACCGGCATGACACCGCTGGCACGGTTATGAATGCCCTTGATCGGATCGCCGAGCGGACGGAGATCCGTCAAATTGACGCCCACTCCTCCTCCCAGCCGGGACAATTCCAAGCAGTAACCGATATTGGCTGCAATGCTGTTCATCGAATCGTCAATCGACAGCTTGAAGCAGCTGACCAGTTCTCCTCTGGAACGTTTGCCACTGTTCAGTGTCGTTGGAGTGGCCGGCTGATAGGCGGTTAACATCGCATCAACCGCACGTTCGGCCAGCTCTTTGTCACCACAGGCCAGATAAAGGGCAATGATGACGATGCGATCCTCATACTTTTCCAAAATTTCCGACCCATCTCTGCTTTTCATTGCGTAGCCATCGTAAAATTTGCTCGCACTCATGAAGGACGGAAAACGGAAATGGTAGCTGTACGCCCTTTGGAAAAGCTGCTCAATAAACGCCATATCGTACTGTTCTAAGAACTCTTTCTCATAATATCCTTCTTCGACGAGATAGCGGATTTTTTCTTCCACGTCGATAAAATAACGCATTTTGACATTGACATATTCAAGAAAATATCGCCTGGCTGCTTCCTTGTCCTTGGCCAGATCAAGTTTACCCGTGCGGTTGTAATGGTGCAGCACTTCATTGTTAAGTCGCAAATACGATTTCATGTTGGTCTGCTCTCCTTTCTTTTATTTGCTCTTGGTAAAATTGCCGGATCACTTCGTAATCCGAAGGAAATCCGCGCAACTCGATCTTCCTCACCAGCGGAATATTCCATTGCGCAGCCAGGGTATCTCCGGCCTTGCCGTAATTGTGGTGCCCGAAGTTTCGGTTGCCGCTTACCGCCACTCCCCTGCAAAATTCCCCGTTTTTGTCCATAAATCTTCGTACAATGGGCGGCACATCCCCCAATCCGTCCGTATAGGTTAGAAGCACAAATGGTTCCTCAATCAACGTATCCTCGCCGATTTCGACGCTCGGCAATTGCAATTGAGAAACAATATAGCGGACATTGCCTGTGCGGCTGGCATATGCAATCATCTGTTCTCAATCCCCAGTTTCTCCAAGATTTCCTCGGAGCTAATCCAGAACTCGCCGCTGATTTCCAAGACCGGAACGGTCATCAAGCCGGCACGGATCAACCGCTCCCTGGCCGCTTCGTCATGATCGATATTTATGATGTCCAATTCCTTCCCACTGCGTTGCGCCTCGGATTTGATCCACATACATCTGGGACATACGGTTTTTGTGTACAGTTTCATAAAAATTCCTCCATATTGTGATTATAAAAAGCACCCTCTCATCGAGGGTGCTTGAAACGGCATCTGCAGGGCATGGATGGTATCAGCTCACCAGCCCAATATGATGGCAAGGCGTGCCAAAAACACATCCACATGTGCGAGCCGTTTCTTTTCTCAATCCCCGAAGAAAGGAAACGATTGTTTGGTCAGGCAGGTCTCCTGGCTTCGCATCATCCTCCCGTTCCCTTCCCATGCATTCTGCACAGTGGATGTGAACGTTCGTCCGCGTTACAGTTGCGGGGACAGCGCCAGATTCGCACTGGCTTCCCTATTAAACTGCCTTCGCAGTACCTCACCAAACACATTTATGAAGTTGATCGAGACAAATCCATCTTATCACACCATTTATCTAAACACAATATATTGTGTTGTTTTATCAATCAACCTCCAATATATTGATTTTATTTGCAATAATCCTCAAGGTACAGCATCCCGTGCAGGATCAGCAACGGTCTATGTAAGACTCATCAAATATCTCGCGAAGTATTAGGATCTGTCGTAGGATCTGTCGAAACATAAGACCCTTCTGGCTGGGCGTCAATCTCCCCTGCCGGAAGGGTCTTCTTCTGCTTGCGAAACTTCGATCAGCAAATATTCCCCTTCAATTCATCCACTCACGTTCAAATTCCGCAAGCAGCGCGCGTACTTCATCCGTCGACTTCGTGTTCATCAGCTGATTCCTTAATTCACCGGCGCCGCGGAATCCTTTGACGTATATTTTAAAACACCGCTGCAGGGATGCGAAGGGAAGCGGCAATTGATCAACGTATTGATCATACAGATCCAGGTGATATTTCAGCAGCTCGATATGTTCCTGCGGACTGTGTTCCCGGGGCTCTTTCTCGAAGGCGAAGGGATTCTTAAACACGCCGCGGCCGATCATGATGCCGTCAACGCCGTACTTCTCCGCAAGTTCCAGCCCTGTGCTTCGATCAGGAATATCCCCGTTAATCGTCAGCAGTGTCTGGGGCGCCGCTTCATCGCGTAATTTCTTAATCTCGGGGATTAGCTCCCAATGCGCAGGGACTTTGCTCATCTCCTCCTTCGTGCGGAGATGAATCGATAGATTGGCCAGATCCTGCTGCAAGAGATGCTTCAGCCAGTCCCGCCACTCGTCAACGTCGGTGTAGCCGAGCCTTGTCTTCACACTGACCGGCAGTCCGCCCGCCTTAGCCGCTTGGATCACCTCTGCCGCTACTTCCGGACGCTTGATCAGGCCGGCCCCTTTCCCCCGTTCTGCTACATTTTCTACAGGACACCCCATATTGATATCGACGCCGACAAATCCCATCTCCGCCATCCCGATGCTCATCTGCCGGAAATATTCCGGTTTGTCCCCCCATATATGGGCAACGATCGGCTGCTCATCTTCCGTGAAGATCAAACGGCCGCGCACATTTTTCACCCCTTCCGGGTGACAATAACTCTCCGTATTCGTAAACTCCGTAAAGAACACATCCGGTCTGCCGGCTCTGCTCACCACATGGCGGAACACTACATTCGTCACATCTTCCATTGGTGCCAAGACAAAAAACGGCCGCGGCAGCTCATTCCAAAAATTCTTCGTCAATTCCACCTGTACCCCCTTCGATGCAATATTTCATATTGTATCCTATAAAATCTCTAGTTCGGTATGGGCGATTGGTCTTAGAAAATTAATCATGAAGACAAAATCTATTCTTTATTTATGTTTTATTTTATCACTGCTGAATCCTTCATATGTGGGGAGCTCCCTCACGAAGCAAACAAAATAGTTGTTATATGCCATTCCAACGGTTTTCTTTCAATCCGTGAGTGTAAAATGTTTGTGGGCAGTAAAAAGGAATAATTGGTGAAACAATGCTTGAAAGCATGGAAAAAGGCTTCCCTTCTTGGTAGAGTGAAATGCGGCAAAACAAACCACTCAGAAAGGGGAAGCCTCATGCAACAGTTTATCATGAATTTGCCGAC